>NZ_RCNY01000034.1:11964-35584 GCF_004307635.1 Pseudomonas sp. Sample_22 | reverse complement strand
CGGCCCCATCGCTGGCAAGCCAGCTCCCACAGGAATTCGGTTCCCACATTGGGAAATGGGGTTGTCAGTTACCGACCACGACTCTTTTCGACGCTTTGGTCTGTGGTTTCGAGAACTTCCACGCATCACCCGCCGGTGCCGTGCCTTTGTCGTAAGGCTTGCCCAGCAGCATGTAGACCAGACCGGCACCCATCACCACCAGGGTGGTCAGGATCATTGAATAGTTGATGTACCACGGCGCATCCGGCGAGCGCGGCCAGACCATGTTGATGATCGCGCAAACGCCATAAATCAGCGCGGCCAGGTTGATCCACAAGCCCCAGGCACCGAGGGTGAATTGACCATTCGGGCGCCAGCCCTTGGCGCGGGCGATCAACGCGGCGACCACGATCAGCTGGAACGCCACGTAAATACCGATGGCCGCAAAGCCGACAATGGTGGCCACGGCGTCGGCCATGAACATGCCCAGGCAGACAATCGCCGCCGGCACCAGGCCGCTGACCAGCAGCGCGAACGATGGCACATGGTTTGCCGACAGACGCTTGAACAGCGAACTGCCGACGATCATTTCGTCCCGGGCATAGGCGAACAGCAACCGGCTGGCGGCCGCTTGCAGGCTCAACACGCAGGAAATGAACGAAACCATCACCACCGCCATCACCAGGCGCGAACCCACGGGGCCAAACGCGTTGGCCAGGATGGTCGCGACCGGGTCGGTGTCTTCGCCGGCCAAAACCTTGGCCATGTCCGGAACCGAAAGGATCAGCGCCAGGCAAGCGAACATCGCCGCCGCGCCACCGATGTAAATGGTCATGCGCATGGCTTTGGGAATGCGTTTGCCCGGGTTCGGGGTTTCTTCGGCGACATCGCCGCAAGCCTCGAAGCCGTAGTACTGGAACAGACCGGCCAGGGACGCCGCGAGGAACGCCGGCAAGTACGAACCATTGACCTCAAGGTTGAAGGTGTCAAACAGCACGCTGAACGGTTGATGACGCTCGAAGATCAGCAGATAGCCACCGACGAGAATCGCTCCGACCAGCTCGCAGAGAAAGCCGAACATCGCCACCTGCGCCAGCAACTTTGTGCCCACCAGGTTCAACGCGGTGGACAGCAGGATGATTGCCAGGGCGATGTAGATGTTGGCCTCGGGACCGGGGCTGAAGCCCAGCATGATCGCCAGATACGGCCCGGCCCCCACCGCGACCCCGGCGATAGTGGCGCACAAGGCCCAGGCATACACCCAGCCGACCATCCACGCCCAGCGCTTGCCCACCAGGCGACGGGCCCAAGGGTAAACACCGCCGGAAATCGGGAACTGCGAAACCACTTCACCAAAAATCAGGCACACCAGCATCTGCCCGGCACCGATCAACAGGTAAGACCAGAACATTGGCGGGCCGCCGGCAGCCAGGCACAAACCGAACAGGGTGTAGACGCCGACGACGGGCGACAAGTAGGTAAAGCCCAGGGAAAAGTTCTCCCACAGACTCATGCTGCGGTTGAAATCGGAGCTGTAGCCGAGGGCGCGCAGTTGTTCCGCGTCCTGGTCGACGCTGCTGCTTGCACGCGTGTTAGATGAGCCACTCATGTTATTTCCTCATTATCAATGGCAGTGGATTGCGGGTACTCGATCCTGTGGGAGCCAGCCTGCTGGCGATGGGGCCCTCACGACCGCCATCGCCAGCAGGCTGGCTCCCACAGGGGATTGCGTCAGGCTTTGGCTTCGTCGTCGTATTGGGACAGCCACTCCACCGCCGCGTCGCGGTAACGGCTGAACCCCTTGTAGTCGACCAGTTGCTGATTCAAGTCGCGCAACACGCGGTGCATGCGCCGGGCCCACGCCGGGTTGGTGGCGATGTCTTCGAGGCTCAACAGGTAGGTGCGAATCGGAAAGACAATGGCGTTACTGCGTGGCAGGCGATGCAGCGGTTGCAGTTCAATGCGCAGATACACCAGCTTGCCGGCGTTTTCGGCGGTGACGATGGTTCGGTCGGGTGCCCATTCCGGCAGGCTTTCAGCCGACACTTCCAGACGCGGGTTGACCGTCAGCGACCAGTTCAGGCGTCGCACCGGGTGGCCGATACGCAGGCGCAGCAGGAATTTCAGGGCACGGTCGAGCATGCCGATTTCCTTCACCAGCGGTACCGGACCGTGGAATTCTTCCCAGCTCATGCCGAGGTTGAAACGCAGCGAATAGTCGGCACGCTGAGTGGCGATGCCGGCACCCCAGTACAACGTGCCGTCGCGTTCTTCCTGCAAGACCCAGTCGCCCTGAGCCTGACGGGTCACGTATTCCATTGGCTCATAGGGCAGGGTGGTCGGGTCGCCAAAGGTGAAACGGTCGTCGATGCCCAGCAGCCGGTTGGTCCAGTGCCACTGGCGACCGTCGCGCTCCAGGTTGAAGTATTGCGGGTAATCCCGGGCATAGGACTCCATGATCAATTCCAGAAGGTCCCATTGCGCCTCCATCATGTGCGGTGCCGAGACATAGTGCATGCCCGGGTCTTTCTCCAGGGTGATGGCGCGATCGCGGCACTCGCTGATGTAGTGCTCGTCGATATCGAATGCGGCGCGGAATGCACCGTCGCCCACCGAGACATGCGGTTCGAGGTTCATCGAATACATGTATTCGTCATCGGGAAACGGGAAGGGCGCGCGCGCGATGGTTTCCGGGCTGTTGGCGAAGGTGTAGTCGTCGCGGTAGGTTTCGTCGGGATTGAATTTTATGTTCATTGTTTTTTCTCCGTCGATCAGAGGTCGATGACCAGGCGATTGCATTTGGCGCGGGATACGCAGGGCATGATTTTCTTGCCACTGGTCTTGTCGTCGTCGGACAGCCAGTCGTCGCTGTGCAGCAGTTCGCCGTCGAGTTCCAGCACGGGTGTTTCACAATGCCCACAGGCCCCGCCACGACACAGGTAAGGCATGCTGAAGCCCGCGGCTTCGACCGCTTCGAGCATGGTCTGGTCGGGTGAGACCTCGATGGTCGTGCCGCTGCGGCCGAGGGTGAAGCTGAAGGCTTCGCCGCCGTTGCTTTGTTCCAGAAAACGTTCGAAGTGCACATGGCTGTCGGTCCAGCCAAGGTCGCGAGCGCACGCCAGGGTGGCATCGATCATGCTGTCCGGGCCGCACACGTAGACGTGACTTCCCAACGCACGGTCGGCCAGAATCTTGCCGATTTCCATGCGCGATTCGACACCCTTGCGGTACAGATGCACCTGCTGGCCATAGATGGCCTTTAACTCTTCGCCCAATTGCGCATGTTCTTCGCCACGCACTGCGTAATGCAGCTCGAACGGCACCTTGCTCAGGCGCAATTCTTCCAATTGCGAAATCACCGGGGTAATGCCGACACCGCCGGCGATGAACAAATGCAGGCGCGCCTGTTTGATCAACGGGAAGAGATTGACTGGCGGAGTCACCTCGATCATGTCCCCTTCGTTCACCGAATCGTGCAGCGCGACCGAACCGCCGCGACCGCTGTCCACCCGACGCACGGCAATCTGGTAGCTGCTGGTGTCGTAGGGCGAGCTCAGGAGCGAGTAGGGGTTGCGCAGGGTGTTGCTCTGATTGGCGATCAACACCACGACGTGACTGCCACCGGAGAACGCCGGCAAGTGCGCGCCGGTCGGCGAGACCAGGGTGAAGCGTTTGATTTCCGGGGTCACCGCTTCGATGCGGGCCACACGCAGATTCAAAGTCCCATTGTTCTGGCTCATGTATCGAGCTCCTCGGCAGGGGGTAGTTCGCCCGGTACTTCGGCGTCGGCCTTGACCGCCTGGAACGCCGCCAGGCGCCGGGAATAGTGATCGCGCACCACCAGCGTCAGGCCACAGCCGGGGCAGTCGTAGACACGTTGGGTGACGTTTTCGGTATAGGTGTCGCAGTGCACGCACCAGACCCGGCGCACGAGGGTGCCGGAGTGCTCGCGCAGGACTTCGTCGCGGTTGAGGTCGAAATGCGTGGCCACTTGCATGGCGCTGCCGAGGAAACTTTCCGATCCGGCCAGATACAGGCGGGTGCCCATGCGGGCATCGGCGAGCAGCGTCTTGAGCGCGTCGATCAACGCTGGATTCGTCTCAAAGACCTGCAGTGGCAGGTCGGGGTGGCGCTGCTGCAAAGGTGCGAGGAAGTCCTGCCCGGAAAACGACTCGCGGGAATACAGCAAGGTAATGGGGCAATCCAGCTCCACCAGCTCGTCCAGCAAACGCAACATGGCACGACCGCCGCTGCCTTGCCCGGCAACGATATGGCGCCTGCCTCCCGGTAATGGTTGCAACCGGTCATAGACCGGTCGGCTTTTGATCCCGGTGATCAACATTCTTATTATTCCTCCTGGCTAGCGAGCCGGCGTTTGGAAGCCGGCTGCGATGCAAAGCCCAACGATGGTGGGTTGCAGATAGCAGGAGCACAGGTCGTGCCAAGTGATTAACTTGTTGAAATATAAGGAAGTATTATTTTTGCTGGACTGCGATGCAGGCAAAAGTAAGCAGATGTGTATGCGTTTTTGCAGCGGCTGGAGGAGTGCCGGACAGCGCACAATCCCCGTGGAACCGCCTGACGGCGGTCAATCGCGCTGCAACTTGCGAATCAGCGTGCCGATGTCGATGCCCAGGTGCTGCGCCGCCTTGCGTTTGCTGCCACACAGGTCCACGGCCTGGAGGATCACTTGGCGTTCGAACTGTTGAACCTGAAGCTTGAGGTTTTGCTCCGGGTTGTCTTGCGCCTCGACCTCCACGGAGGAAGGGCTCTGTTGCTGCGGCGATCGCTGCGGTTCCAGCAGCTCGGCTGGCAGGTGATGTTCCTGCGCTTCATCGTCGGCAAGCACCGCCAGCCGCTCGAAGATGTTCACCAGTTCACGAATATTGCCGGGGAAGTCGTAGCTCATCAGACGCTTGCGGCAGCCGCTCGACAGGCTCAGCGACGGCTCGCGGTCGCCATTGATGCGACTCAGGAGAATATCGATCAGGAACGGCAAGTCATCCCGGTGCTGACGCAGCGGCGGAATTTCAACCGGCAGCACGGCGAGGCGATAGTAAAGGTCGGCACGAAATTCGCCGATGCTCACCAGATGGCGCAGGTCTTTGTTGGTAGCGGCGATGACCTGCACCTGTACGGTCTTGCTCAGGGGCGAGCCGACTGACTGGATGGTGCTGTCTTCCAGAAACTTCAGGAGCTTGGCCTGCACATGCAGGGGGATTTCGCCGATCTCGTCGAGAAACAATGTCCCACCCGAGGCCGCCTCGATATAGCCCTGCTTGCCGCCCTGCAAGGCGCCGGTAAAGGCGCCGCGCTCGTAGCCGAACATCTCCGATTCGAACAGGCTCTCGGGAATGCTCCCGCAATTGACGTGAATGAACGGCCGGTCACCCCAACCGGCCGCCCGATGAATATGCCGGGCGATGGCGGTCTTGCCGACCCCCGGTTCACCCAGCAGCAACAACCGTGCGCGCCGGCGAAAAGCGCGCACGCCGGTATCGGCGATGCTCGACAGTTGAGGGGAAAGATGCAGGGCATTGTCCTGAGGATCTCGTAGGCCCTGGGGTTCTACCGGTCGGCCGCCAAGGGCGGCTCGCCGCTGTGGCTGGCTGCCGTCGAAGTCTTTCTGGGTCAACATGCGGAAGGGTTTTTCGTAAGCCCCCGTGGGGATCGCATGCGTGCTGCTGAGCAGCACGCGACCTTCCCGCGAGCGGGTCAACGCGCTGTTGCCACCACGATTCAATGCAGCCAGCAAATCGTCGTAGTTCAACGCCGAACGCTGGAAGAAATCACTTTCCGACAGCCCGACGGCTTGCTGTTTGGAGAGCCGGTTGACCCGTTCGGCGGCCAGATTGAGAAAGCGCACCTGGCCTTCGCCGTCCGTCACGATCAGCGCTTCGCTGAAGCTGTCGAGCAAGGCGTGCAGCGCTGGAGTTTGCAGCAGTGCACCGAGCACTTCAGTGCTGACATTGACCGAAGAACGCATGCCCATCTGCATGGTTGGAGGCAGGTTGGTATCTTTCATGGGTGCAACTCTTCGGTGCGGCGAACGCCCTGGCTTTGGCGGAACACCGCCACCCGCCAGGCCACGCCTTCACGGATCAGGATGCGCGAACAATGCACATTGAAGTGCCGTTCGCGCCCGCCAAGGCCCGGCAGGGGCAGGCTGTGCCAAGTGCGCTCGGGCAGGGCGTTATCCAGCAACAATCGAGCGATGCCGGCACCTTGGGTGATCCCGAAGGTTTCTTCGAAGGCTGCGTTACGCCATTGCGGTTGCAGGTGTTCATCGATCACCAGCACCGCGTCAGGCACCGCATCGAATACCCGGCGCAGGGCATCGATGCGTTGCTCGGCGTCGTGCTGCATGCGCAGTTCCTGGCTGACGTCGCGAATACTGCCCCACATCCGTAACAGCTGGCCGTTGACGATGGTCGCCCGAACATCGTTTTCCACGTAGGCGGGCGAACCGTCATGGCGACGGTCCACCGACAGTGCGCAATCGACGGTGAATCCGGCTTCGATCAAACGCCGCACGAACTCTTCGTTGGCCGGGCTGCGCGGCCAGTACAGTCGCACGGGTTGCTGGTTGAAATCGACATCGGACGGCATCTCGTAGACATCGGCCATTGCCCGGTTGCACAGGCGCCAATGGGAGTCGTTTTCGAATACCTGGCGGACGATTTCATCCGGGGAATTGTTGATGTCCACCGCCTCGGCGAACTCGATGCACCAGTAGGCGACCTTGGCGCTCTGCAGCATCTGGCTCATCACCTCATTGGCGTTGTGCATTTCCCGTAGCCGATGGCCCAGCACGCCGAGCGGGATTTTCAACAGATGAAGACGTGCCGGTTGCACTGTCCGCCATTCCAGCAAGCCGCTGGCAATCACGTGCAACAGCCCGCCGTTGCGGCGAATCAGGGTCAATTCCAGGCTTTGGACCTGTTCATCGGCCGGTGGGTTGGCAAACAGCGAATGCACAGCACGCATCGAGTCGACGCTAAAGATGCGTTCGATCGGCTGGTCGAGCAGTTCCTCGGGTGCATAACCCAATTGATCGCTCAGGCTGGCGGAAAGGTTGAGCAGGTGCCCGTCGGCACTCAGGGTACTGGCAAGAGGCTGGGCTTTTCTGGCCAGCAAATTCAGGATATCCATCGATGAGTCGGCTCACTCTGGTTTATGGGGTTCCTGGATGAAAAACCACAGGCAATAACAGGAGGGCATTTCGCATGCCAACTCGAAAGCCTGCGAACAGGGAGCAAAGCAACAAGGTACTTTGTCGACTGCTGCGATATTGCAGCGAAATGTGCATTTATGCAGCGCATGAGTCGAGCTTAATGCGCGAAGATCGTAGGCGGTAGGCATTCCGATGAGTGACGTATGGGCATAGCATTTTTCAATCCAGCGGTATTTGCCACAGGATGAAATCGGTCTAAAAACAGCAACCCACACTTGTAGTGCTTTGCTACTCTGAAGGTGTAGGTGAAAACGCAGACTGATGCGCAAGCGGATAGCGAGGACGCGTGGGGCGCGCTCCGAAGGGTACACGGTTAGAAAGATCTCCGCGCTGAGATCCAGCCCTTATGCCGTGTGAAGCAGGGCAGCGCAAATAGCTGTTTCTGTGGGAGTCCTGATAAACCTCGTAAGCCAGAGACCAGCACTGGCCACCTACTTGGCTCTCGAAGCCGACTTGTGCAGCTGCGAACAAGCAGTTCGCCAAGATCAAATGCCCCGCCTGCCGGGGCATTTGTTTGTCTGCACTATTGCATCAAACCAGATTGATCGTCACGTCGATGTTGCCACGGGTTGCCTTGGAATACGGGCAAGTCTGGTGGGCAGCGTCCACCAATGTGCGGGCCAGTGTTGGCTCAACACCTGGCAGGCTGACGTTGAGACGCGCCTGGAGGAAAAACGCGTTATCGGTCTTGCCCAGATCGATTTCGGTCGCGACGCTGACGTCAGCCGGCAAGCTGACCTTCAACGCCGCCGCGGCTTTGCCCAGCGCACCGATAAAACAGGCCGACCAACCGGCACCCAGCAATTGCTCCGGATTGGTGCCACTGCCGGAAGAGCCCGGCGGGGAGAGCTTGATGTCCAGGCGCCCGTCGTCACTACGCGACTCGCCTTGGCGACCGCCGGTGGTGACAGTCTTGCCGGTGTACAGCACGGTATCGATTTGATTGATCATGAAGTGGCTCCTGCGGGGGTTGAACGGCGACCCGCGCACTTTTTCACTTTCATGTACACCGTATGTGTCCTGGGCACGCGATTGTGTATCGCTGTGTAGTTTCCCTGGCCTCGAATACAGATCGATACAAATCCCTTCCTGAGCGCCTCAGTTATTGTCGGGCCTGCGCCGATTGCCGGTTGTGGACGATCTGCTTCGGCCCGGCCAAAGCCCAGGCAATCAGTCCCAGCAACGGCACAAACACAATCACCACCATCCACACACCCCTGGTGCTCGCCTTGCCCTCGCTCTTGCGTAGCCGATTGATCGCCCACAATTCAATAATCAATAGCACTGCCGCGAGTACGATCCACGTTGGTTCGAAATGCATGTGTCACCTCCTGATGGTTAAACGGTTAGGTGAACATGGACCGGCAGGGTTCATTAAATTTTGCGGATTGCTACGACGATCAAGTCCTTCCGATTGCCGCAGCCGAGGGGCGAAAGGTCCTTCAGAAATCCACCGTCGCCGACAATTTCAGCGTCCTGGGCTCACCTTGAGTCAGGTAGTTGTTGGCGGTCGAAGCCGACGACCAGTACGCCTTGTTCGCAACGTTTTCGACGTTGGCGCGCAAGGTGATGTATTTGTCGTCGGCCGTGAAGCCGAAGCGGGCGCCGAGGTCGACGCGGGTCCAGGCCGGGATGCTCAGGCTGTTCGCCGCGTTGACGTATTCGCCGCCGGTGCGCAGCATGCGAGCGTTGAGCGCCGCGCCTTGAATGCCCGGCACGTCCCAATCGGCGCCGAGGTTGTACTGGAAACGTGGCACGCCAGCGGCGCGGTTCCCGTCGTTGAGACCGTTGGAGGTTTTCTTCTGTTCGGTGTCCATCCAGGTCGCCCCCGCAAGCACGCGCAAGCCGTCCAGCGGTTCGCCGAACACATTCAGTTCTACGCCTTTGTTCACTTGCTCGCCGTCGACGCTGAAGGTCGGCAAGCGGTTGCCGGTGACGGTCGAGGTCGAACTGTTCGGCATCTCGATGCGGTACACGCCCAGCGTCGCGCCGAAGCTGTTCCAGTCCAGTTTCACCCCGGCTTCCGTCTGCTTGCTGCGGTTGGGAGCGAACACTTCATTGGGGTTGGTCACGCCGGTGGACGGCGAGGTCGGGCCTTGTTGCAGGCCTTCGATGCGGTTGGCGTAGAACGACACATGCTCCCACGGCTTGATCACCAGACCGTAGACCGGCGTGGTGATCGATTCTTCGTAATTGGCCGTACGCGCACCGCTGGTGGTGTTCCATGCGTCGACTTCGAGGGTCTGCCGACGCACGCCGAGGGTTAGCAGAATGCGGTCGTCGATGAACCCCAAGGTGTCGGACACCGCTGCACTCTTGACCCGGTTCTTGCCGACAATGCGCGGATCATGGATATCACTGCCGAAATAAGTGTTGGTCGGGCGCGGCACCTGTACCGGGTTGTACAGATTGCCGTTGACGCGGTTGGCCACCAGGATCGCCTCGAATGCCGAACGTTGCTCGCCCCAGGTGCCGGACAAGCCGACGTTCATCTGATGCGAGACCGGGCCAGTGTTGAAGTGGCCGTTCAAACCGGCAATCGCGCTTTTGTTGTCTTCGTCGTGGGGTGAATAGAGAAAGCCGACTTTACCGCTGCCGTCGTTGGCGACGTACAACGACGAATACTGGCCGTTTTCCCGGGTGTGCTTGGCACCTCCACCGGCGTAGGCCGTCCAGTTGTCGTTGAGGTCGTATTCGCCGTTGACCATGCCGTAGGTGTCTTCGAGTTCCGACCAGGTCCAGTCCTGGGCATAGTTGTCCTTGGCCGATGGCGCGTGCGGGACTTTGGTGCCGGTCGGGTAGACCACCGAGCGCCCGTTGTTGATGCGCTGCTTCTGATAGCCAAGGTCGGTGGAGACGCGCAGACGCTCGCCGCGATAATCCAGGCCCAAGGCGATCAACTGGGAATGCTCGCTTTCATCGTCCACGGCAGTATCGCCGCCGTGCTGGGCGAGGTTGACCCGCGCGCCGAAACGGTTGTCATCACCGAAGCGCTGGCCGAGGTCGATGTGCCCACCGACCTGGCTGTCACTGGCGTAATCGAGGCTTGCGCTGCGGGTGGGAGTGTCCTGCGCGCGCTTGGGCACCAGGTTGACGCTGCCGCCAATACCGCTGCCGCCTGGCGCCACACCGTTGATGAACGCATTCGGGCCTTTGAACAGCTCGACCCGTTCCAGCGCTTCGGTGGTGATGATCTGCCGGGGCAGAACGCCGTACAGGCCATTGAACGAAATGTCGTCCGTGGTCAGTGGCAGGCCGCGAATGGTAAACACCTGAGAAAAGTTGCCAAAACCTGCGGACTGGCGCACCGACGCATCGTTGAGCAGCACGTCACCGACGGTTCGCGCTTGCTGGTCCTCGATGGTCTTGGCGGTGAAGCTGACCACGCTGAACGGCACGTCATTGATATCGCGATTGCCCAGCACCCCCAGGCGCGCTGAGCGGGCGAGCTGGCCACCGGCATAAGTGTCGGCTTCGCTTGCCACGCCACTGACCGTGGTGGCGCCCAATTCCAGCGCTGCGCCGCTGTTGACCTGGGGTGCCACGGTGTAGCTGTCGGCGCCGGTGGCAATCAGCGAATAGCCACTGCCTTGCAGTAAACGGGAAAAACCGGACGGTACGGTGTAATCGCCTTGTAGGCCCTGGCTGTTCTTATCTTTCAGCAAATCGGCGTCGAACGACAACAACACCCCCGACTGCGCTGCGAACTGTGCCAACACGCTGGACAGTGGCCCGGCGCCGATGGCGTAAGTGTGGGACGTAGCGCTTTGGCTGGTTTCGGCAGCCCAGAGGCGGTGTGCGGGGGCGATGGTGGACAGGGCAATGGCCAGGCTCAGCAGATTCATGGGGAGCCGGTGTTTGCAGCGGTTCGAAAGCGGTCGGGATGTCATTCGGCAATGCCTGCGCAAGCAAAGGAAAAAGGAAACTTTCCCAACACACCGAACGGCCGCGAAAAAGGTATCAACCCCTTGGAAAATATTTTCGCAAAAGACGCGACGCATGTATCTGAACGTATCTCCATCGCCAACCATTACTTGCGCATACAAAAACCGCACCGCGTGACACGCCAGCGATACACGCAAGTCGCCTAATGGAGCAGCCTCACAACGGCACCCCGCGCATTTTTCATCCCGCGCTCATTGGAGAATTGCGATGTCCCGAAATAACAAAACCAACGCCGCCAGCCTGCTCGGCGCCGCTATTGTCGCCGCAGCACTCACCGCGTTCAGCGGTCTGTCTCAGGCCCAGGAAAACAAGGCAACCGCCGACGCCGGCCAGGCCCCTGCCAAGAGCTGGCAGACAGGCATCAAGCGTACCGATCTGGTGCGTCACGACCTGGATGTAGAAGGGCGAGAAGTGATCCAGGTGCTCGTCGACTTCGAACCGGGCGTGGTCTCGCCAAAACACTCGCATCCCGGAGTCGAAGTCGCCCACGTCATTGCAGGGACATTCGAATACGAAATCGAAGGTCAGCCTAACGTCACGCTCAAGGCCGGTGACTCACTGTACATTCCCGCCGGCGCCGCTCATGTCGCGAAGAACGTCGGCAAGGACAAGGCTTCGGAACTGGCGACCTACATCGTCAAGAAAGACACGCCTTTGTTGAAACTGGAAAAATAAACGTCAAGGCTTGTTCAACGCTGATCACGCTTTGTGATCAGCGTGCAGCTGCCCGCTGCGATCAGGCCCGCCAGGCCAATCAGGCCCAGCGCGACAGTAAAGGTCACACGCAGGCCCCTGGCAATCGCCTCTGGCTGCGCAGTGGTGATGTCGACCGTTGCCGAGGCCATGGCGAATACCGCACCCATCACCGAAGCCCCAGTGATCAGCCCCAGATTCCGCGACAGGTTGAGCAGGCCGGACACCACGCCCCGTTGATCTGCCTGGACCTCGGCCATGACCATCGTGTTGTTGGCGGTCTGGAACACCGCGTAGCCCAGCGTGATCACCACCAGCGGCGCCATGTAGCCCCCCATACCCAGGCTGCTCGGCAGTATCGATAACAGGAAACAACCGAGGGCAACGGCGATCAGTCCGACGAGTGTCATGCGCCGGGCACCGAAGCGGTCGGCAATGTATCCGGCGGGAACGCCCGTCAACGCGGCAACCAACGGCCCCACCGACAACACCAGCCCGACCCCGACAGCGCTCAACCCGAGCGACTGCGACAGATAGAATGGCCCCACCACCAAGGTGCTCATCAGAACCGTTGTCACCAACAGGCTCATGATCAGGCTGCCACTCAATTGTGCGTCGCGGAACATCGCCACTTGCACCAGCGGCGCAGCAACGCGCGCTTGGACCCATGCGAACAAACCGACCCCCAGGCATGCCGCCAGCAGCAGGGCAAGATTGAGCATGCCGAAATGACCGCGACCAAGGGTCATGGCCAGCGCGTAGGCGCCGAGGGTCAAGGCCAGTATCAAGGTGCCCAGCGGATCGAAAGTCGCGGGTCTGGCCGATGGCCGATCCTCAGGCAAGTAGCGCAGGGCAAGCAGCAAGGTCAGCAAGCCCAGAGGGACGGTGATCAGGAATATCGCCCGCCAGCCGAAACTGCCGATCAACAGACCACCCAGCGACGGCCCCAGCGCCGTGCCGATGGCCGACATCGTTCCCAGCAGGCCCATGGCGCTACCGGTCTTTTCTTTGCCGACGGTCTCGCTGACACAAGCCAATGTCAGTGCCATCATGATCGCCGCGCCAAGCCCTTGAAGCGCTCGCGCGCCAATCAGCCATTCAAGACCTGGCGCCAGGCCGCACAGGGCTGACGCAAGCGTGAAAACGCCAATTCCGCCTAGCAGCAAACGACGCCGTCCGATGAGGTCACCCAAGCGCCCGACGCTGACGATCAGCGTGGTAATCGCCAGCAGATAGGCGAGAACGATCCATTGCACTTGTTGAAAAGATGCTGTGAATACCTCGGCTAACGTCGGCAAACCCACGTTGGCGATGCTGGTACCCAAGGAAGACAGCAGCATTGATGATGACAGGCTGAGCAGTGCCCATTTGACCGACAGAGCGGGTAGGCCGACTGATGTAGTTTCCATGCCGTATCTCTTTGTGGCGGCTCCCGATTGGAGCTACCGCCAATCTACGTTCGCGCCTAACATGGCGGAAGACGCACGGCTTGCACTTAATACGTGCGCCTGACGCCACTTCACTCAGTTACGGTGCGATCATGTCCGGTTCCGACTTCAACTTGCTGCTTACCCTCGATGTCCTGCTCAGCGAAGGCAGCGTCGCTCGGGCCGCCAAGCGCCTGCGCCTGAGTCCGTCGGCGATGAGTCGGGCGCTGGCGCGTTTGCGCGAAACCATGGGCGATCCGCTGCTGGTTCGGGCCGGGCGTGGCCTGGTGCCAACGCCGCGGGCGCTGGCACTGCGCGAGCATGTCAGGGAATTGGTGCAGCAGGCAGAAGCGGTGCTACGCCCGGCCGAGCAACCGGACCTGAGCTGTCTAAAGCGCACCTTCAGCTTGCGCACCAGCGAAGGCTTCGTCGAAAACTTCGGCGCCGCGCTGATCGCCCGAGTCACCGAACAGGCACCGGGCATACGTTTGTGCTTCGTCAGTAAACCCGACAAGGACAGCACTTCACTGCGCAACGGCACGGTCGACCTGGAAACCGGCGTGGTGGGTAAAACCGCCAGCCCGGAGCTGTTGACCCAAGGCTTGTTCCGCGACCGATTCATCGGGGTGGTACGTGAGGGGCACCCATTGAGCAAAGGCTCCATCACCCCCGAGCGCTACGCAGCGGGTCAACACATCAGCGTGTCCCGCCGCGGTCTCGAAAACGGCCCGATCGATGAAGCACTGCACCTCCTGGCATTGCAGCGACGCGCCGTGACCATCGTGGCCGGATTCTCGACGGCATTGGCATTGGCGCGATCTTCGGATCTGATCGCAAGCGTGCCGGAGCGACACACCAGCGCGGCGCGAGTCGGGATGTACAGCTTTGCGCTGCCGCTTTCCCTTGCGCACTTTTCCGTCGCCATGTTCTGGCACCCCCGACAGGACGCCGACCCCGTGCATCAGTGGTTACGTGGATGCCTTCGGGAGGTTTGCACACAATAAAGTTTCATGTGTACGTTCGTGAAACAATCACTGTTTCAGGTATGTAACAGTTATGCGACTCGGAATATTCAGGCAATAAAAAGTTGGCGGTACGTTATAAATGATCCTGAACTTGTCGGTCATTGTGAGGTATTGCCAACAATTGTTATTTGGATCCGTTTTTTTTGTGAATGAAAGTTGATTGCAAATACGTTAGGTGGCGTGATGCTATTAGTTGGTGGCAATTAACCAGTAGTCATGAGGTGGATGGATTAATGTTTTGATGTGATCGCAAGCCTTTGATTAATATAATAAATAAACTTGTTGGTGTGCTGGCTATGCATATTATCGGATATTTAAAAACATTATGCGATCTCGGAAGGTTCGTTGCGCAAACAAGATAAAAAAATAACTTCACAATAAAAGCACACGCTTTTCTAATGCGATGCTAGTGTTGGTACCCTCCGTTCACCCCGCTGGCTTTTCTGAAGAGGACGTGCGTCATGCCCACTCAAAACCCGCGGATTGCGATACTCGGTAATAGAGCTCCCGGATTGAACCTTCCCGAGCTTGAGCACTTTACCGATCTCGGCAGTCTGTTGGCTGCAGTCGCATTTGATGTCGTCCTGTTGGACATGCCCGCCGCCTACGCAGCAAAAGTTCTTCGCAAACTGCGCTCGACCGAGCCCTATCGCTACACGCTCATCTACTGTTGTCGCGACCAGGATGCCTGGTGTGAAGCCCTGGGTGACGGAGCGTGCCCGGTTGAGTCCAGCGAAATAAAAACGCTTTGGGCGAACTGGCTGGAGCGCTTCCGGCTTTTCAAGCAGGGATCGGGGCAGGAGCGTTTCGAAAGTCGGGTGTTGACCTGGCTGTGGCTGCGTGACAACGCCCAGGTGTACGCCCTGCGAGACCCACAGGTGCCTCAGCATTACCGTTATCCGTTGCTGGATGCCCTGGCGGATAACGAACCGATCAACCCGTTTGTCTGGCTCGGTTTGATGGTGCAGCAGGAATGGCTGGAGGAGGGCGTACTGATCGACCGCGTCCGGTTGTGCTCGGACTGCGGTTCGGGGCGGCTCAATTACATCGACGTCTGTGCCGAATGTCATGCCATGGACATATCACGGCAACCGTCATTGCATTGCTTTACCTGCGGGCATGTCGGGCCTCAGGAATCATTTCTCAAGGATGGCGTGCTGTTGTGCCCCAATTGTCTGAACCGCTTGCGTCACATCGGTAGCGATTACGACCGTCCGATGGAGAACTACCGCTGCCGCTCGTGCCAGGCGTTTTTTGTCGATGCCGAAGTGCAAGCGCGTTGCCTGGATTGCGGGTTGTCGCACACGCCCGACAAACTGCGGGTGCGAGAAGTCCGGGATTTTCGCTTGGCCGAAGCGGGGCGGTTTCGTTGCCGGCAGGAATTCAGCGAGCGTTCGTCTCGGCACTTTGGCAGGCTCAACCTGCTGGGCGGCAAGGACTTCTTTGATCTGCTGAACTGGCAGATCCAGATCGTTCGCCGCTATTCGAACCCGGCTTTTTCCTTGATCGGCCTGCGTTTTGTCAACCTGGCCGGCACGTTGACGCGCCTGGGTGAACAGCGTGGCCATGCGTTCATCGACAGTGTCGCCGATCGTCTGCAGGAGTCGGTCAGGGAAACGGATCGCTGCTCTCGAAGCACCGAAGAGTTTTTCTGGATCATGTTGCCCAATACTGACGAAAAGGGGCTGGAATCGGTCAAGCAGCGTCTCGGCCGGGTCGCCGAGCTGTTTTCCGCGCCGGAAATCAGTGACGTGTCCTTACGGTTGGTCAGCATCACCGCACCCAAGGAGCTCCTCGATCAGGAAGATGGTGAACTGCTGCTGGCCCGACTGGCCGGCGAATTGGGTGATGCGAGATGAGCCCATTCATGGAGCAACTTTACAGCCTGCTCAGTGCCTTGATGGGAGCGGACGGGTTGAGCCGATTGTTTTACATGCTGTTCCCCCTGTTTCTGATGTTCGAATTGCCGTTGATGGTCATGGTGATGCTCGGTGTGCTGCGCTGGTTCACTCGTCGGCGCACGCGCGTGCCCAAGACCAGTGTCTATCGACCCCGGGTCTCTTGCATCATTACCTGCTACAGCGAAGGCCTTGATGTACAAACCACACTGTTGAGCCTGTGCGAACAGACCTACCCCGGCCATATCGAGATGATTCCGGTGGTCGACGGCGCCACGGTCAATCAAGCGACGCTCAGCGCCGTACGCGGTTTCAAGGTCGATGCGTATCTGTACCCCAGGCGCCATTTGCGACCTATCGCCAAATGGCAGCGGGGCGGACGGGTATCTTCATTGAACGCCGGCCTGTCACTGGCCAGCGGGGACATTGTCATGGCCCTCGATGGCGATACGTCCTTTGACAACAACATGGTCAGCTCCATCGTGCGGCACTTCGAGGACCCTTCGGTGCCGGCGGTTGCCGGTAGCCTGCGGGTGCGCAACGTCTGGTCATCATGGGTGACCGCGATGCAGGCGCTGGAGTACCTGTTGTCCATCCACATGTCGAAAATCGGTTTGTCGGAATGGAATCTGGTCAACAACGTCTCGGGGGCCTTCGGTGCGTTTCGCCGCAGCTTCCTGGTGAAAATCGGTGGCTGGAACACGCATACCGCCGAAGACCTGGACCTGACGTTGCGGATCAAGAGCTACTTCAAGCGCCACAACCTGAGAATCCCGTTCGAGCCTGAAGCAATCGGCCACACCGATGCACCCAAGACCCTTCGCGAGTTTCTGATGCAGCGCCTGCGCTGGGACGGCGACCTGTACTTTCTCTATATCAGAAAGCACAACCACAACATCGACCCCAAGTTGCTGGGCTGGCGCACCTTTCTGATGATCCTGCTCACGGGCTTCTTTTTCCAGCTGGTGCTGCCTTTCCTGATCCTCACCTACACCTTGGTCGCGTTGTTCGTTCTGCCGGGCAAGACGTTGCTGATTCTGTTCGTGATGGTTTACCTGTTGTACCTGATGATCACTTCGATATTGTTCCTGGCCATGTTGGTGATGGTCTCGGACCGGCCCCGCAAGGACATCACCTTGGGGGTGCTGGTGCCGGTCTTTCCGCTGTTCATGCTGATACTGCGCTGTTGGAGCGCCGTGGCAATGCTCAATGAAATGTTTCGTCGCGGACACGAAGAAAGCTCGATGGCGCCGTGGTGGGTACTTAAACGGGCTACGAGGTTTTGATATGCGATCGATTCTGCTCGCCATGACGCTGCTGATTGCGCCGCAAGTGGTGCACGCTGCACCTTCGCAGTGGTCCCAGGCCAGTTACGTCTGGGACAGCGAAGCCTTGCTCGATCCCGAGCATCGGGGGGCTGAACTTGCGGCATTGCGCAAGGCCGGTATGGACAAGATTTACCTGGGCCTCAAGGCCGCCCAGATCAAGGACCTTGGCACCACGCGTGAACAACTGGAGCAATTACTGCAGCAAGCGACCGGAGCAGGGATGCAGATCAGCGTGTTGCTTGGCGATCCGGAATGGATAAAGCCTGAGGGGCGTCATCAGCTCAGCGATTTACTGGCAAAACTCGACGGCCTTTCCTTCACCAGCCTGCATCTCGACCTGGAGGTCGAGCAACTGGGCGTACCGGTGCCTGACCAGCGTTTGAAAGACTGGCTCGACACTTTGCGCCTGGCGGCCCGCGAAAGCCCTTGGCCGGTGGAAATTTCCAGCCACCCCCGCTGGTTTGGCGACACGAAACCCGGAGAAACCTGTGTGCCCTGTGGGCTTCCCGAAGCGGGTGTGCGCCAGGTCAGCCTGATGATCTACACCCGCAACCCGAAAAACAGTGCGCAACGAGCAGAGGCTATCGCCAAACGCTGGCCCGATCTGCAATTTCGCCTGGCGCAAAGTACGGAGCCGCAACTGGATTCCACCGAATCCTGGGCCGGTGCATCGACTGAACAGTTGCAACACCAGGCCAGTGTCTGGCGCGAGCAACTGCAACCTCAAGGGATTGCCGGAATTGACTGGCAAGCCTGGCGAGACTTTCCAAAACGGTGAGCCGTCATGAAGATTCGTTTCGATAGTCGCAAAGAATTGAGCCCTACTCAGGAACAAGGCTTGACGGTGCTTTACGCACCGGGCAAACGCATGGCGTTCCGGGTGCGCTGGTATCTGATTCTGTTATTGGTGGCGAGCCCCTTGATCTGGCTGGGTGGCAAGCTGGTTTACGGGATGTGGATGATCGACGCGCCGGCGCAATTGCGCCTGCCGATTCTTGAGGTCCGAGCGCGGGATGCCGGGCGGGTCGAGCAATTGTTCGTCAAGGCGGGGGAGCAGGTGCGGATCGACCAGCCGCTGGTTAACCTCGACAACCCCGAATGGCGTGCGCGGCTGGCGCAACTTGCGGCCATACCGGCCGATACGATGCGCTTGAGCAATGCCAAGCTGGGTGGCCGCGAACGTCAATTGCTCAGGACCCGTATCGCCCGCGCGGAAGACCGCGTGAAGGTGCTTGAAGAGCTCGTGGTACGCGGCGCGGTTTCCCGGGGAGAGGTGTTGTCCGCCCAGTCCGAACTCGACAGTTTCAGGGCCGATCTGCTGGCGTTCGAACGACGCGAGCAACAGGCCAGTCAATCGCCCTTGAGTGATGAGCGAGATAAGGCACAGCGCAGTGCCGAGCAAGCATGGTTGCAGACGCGGCTTGCCGCGCTGCCGGTCGCGGCCGCGCAGAGCGGACGGGTGGCAGAAGTTTTGGTCAACCCTGGGGAAAACGTCGGCGCCGGCACCTTGCTGATGCGCATCGAGCAATTGGAAGATCCGCTGCTGTGGATTTATCTGGAGCCACTGAACATCAGCTACGCCGCCATTGGTCAGCCGTTGCGTGTACGCATGCCGGACGGCGAGTGGTTGACCGCCCACGTGGTTCAGGCGGTGGACAGCGCCGGACGTACGCCGACGGTGTTGCGCGGGCCGTTTGCCGCCAGCGAAATGGGCCTGCAGGTTGCCGCGCGGTTTGATCAGCCTCTATCGCCACGCTGGCGAATCGATCAATTGCCATTGAATGTGCGCTTTCCCACTGACTGGAAAAAAATGCTCACTGACGGCCGTGAATTCATCGATGAAATAGGCGATTTCATCGCCATGGTTCGTCCCTCCGCCACCGAGCAAGAGAGAGAATAAGTCATGACTGAGCGAATTCTTGTGACGGGAGGGGCCGGCTTCATTGGCTCGCACCTGGTCGAAGCGCTGCTTGAAAAAGGCTATGGCGTGCGTGTTCTGGATGATCTATCCACGGGCAAATTATCTAACCTGCCGATTGATCGCTGCCATTTGACCCTGGTAGTGGGGGACGTCGCCGACGGGCCGACAGTGGCGAGGGCGATGAAAGATTGCAGCGCGGTGGTGCATCTGGCCGCGGTAGCTTCAGTGCAAGCATCGGTAGACGACCCGGTTGCGACCCATCAAAGTAATTTTGTCGGCACCTTGAACATTTGTGAGGCGATGCGCCAGGAAGGGGTAAAGAGGGTGGTTTTTGCCTCCAGTGCGGCGATCTATGGCAATAATGGCGAAGGCACCGCGATCACCGAGGACACTGCGAAAGAACCGCTGACCCCCTATGCCGCCGACAAACTGGCCAGCGAACACTTTCTGGATTTCTATCGTCGTCAACATCATCTTGAGCCGGTCATTCTGCGATTTTTCAATGTCTATGGTCCGCGCCAGGACCCTTCGTCGCCTTACTCCGGCGTGATCAGTATTTTCAGCGAGCGGGCGCAAAAAAAACTCCCGATCACCGTTTACGGCGATGGGGAGCAAACACGGGATTTCGTTTACGTAGACGACCTGGTCAAGATCCTCGTACAGGCTGTCGGTGATGTTCAACCCGGCAGTGACCCAGTCAATGTCGGGTTCAACCGTTCCACCAGCGTTAATGATCTGGCGTCGATGCTAGGCGAATTGCTCGGGCAGCCACTGACGTTGAACTACGACAAGCCGCGCAGCGGTGACATCAAGCATTCGCGCGCCGACAACAGCCGACTGCTCAAGCGGTTTGCCATGGCCCCGCCGACCGGTTTCGCCGAGGGACTGGGACAATTGCTCAAAAGTATTGATGGCGACGGGCGTTAGCGGCGACTTCGGTCGCCAGCAAATGCTCGGCCAACACATCGTTGAGAAAGCGGAACTGATCGTTGAGCCCCACCACTTCGTTGTTGAAATGATTGCCGGCAGCTGGAATCAGCAAGTCTTCGAATTTTTCGTCGAACATCAGTGTCAACACCTTACGGGACTCGAATTGCTGCGAGTAGTAGTTGTTGCCGAACACCGGGAAGCTCACGGCCAGGGTGACTTCGTTGATCATGACGTGCGCTCCTCGGAGAGAACGAACCAGGCGAATACGCTCAACGTGGAGGCCGTCAGGGCCAGACAGGTCAGGAGATGGATCAGCATGATTCGAACCTCCGCTTCAGGGTTTCGTGTGGGGTTGAAACTGATCCTACGCTGACGGTTTTGGAGCGGAAGGCATTCGTGGCGATGGTGAGTATCGATGGCAGTGATGGTCGGGCTTCGCCAGCAGGCTGGCTGCCACAGTAGTCCCTTGCAGGAGCCAGCCTGCTGTCGATGAAGGCATTAAGAACAACATCAACAACCAGCGGGCAAGGACTGCCACCTATACTCAAATCAAGGGTTTTTGAGCGTCGGGCATTTGGTTTGGCGCAGACTTTAGGGAACCGCGATCTTGAATCGGCGCTCGCTGATCGTCGTCATGCTGCTGCTGTTGGCGGGATGCGCCACAGCTCCGCGTGCGCCGGTGGAAGTGCCGCAGGTCATGATCTCGCCAAGTACCTGGCAACAAGTCGATCAGGAAATCGTCAGCGCATCGCAATCCGCCACCGAACAAACCAGAATCTACGCCCGTGGCGCCATGGATTACTGGCGCACGCGGGTCTATCAGTTGACCGAAGAAAACTTCATCCCCTGGTTCAGCAGCTATTGGACCCAGGAATGGCTGTCGATGAAGGTCAGTTGGTACACCATCAGCGCCAAGGGCGAGCGGGACACCTCGGAAAAGCGCCTGGCCGCTTACTTGCTGGAGAAATACCAGGAAAAGGTACTGGCTCCAGTGGCGGTGGAGATTGATCCGGACGCGATTCTCAGTCTGGCGTCGGCGTTTTACGTCGACATCCTCAGGGAAGAGTTGCAGAAAATCTCCCAGCGCCACGGCGTGCCGATGGCTCAACTCAATGGCCGGATCCAGAAAGTCCCGGCGATAGCCCTCGGGCCGCCATCGGCCCGGGATGCTTCGCTGTATCAGATCGTTCACGCCGAGACGTTGAACTCGCTGCCGGCCTATGCCGCGCTCATCGACAAGGTACACAAGGCCGGTGGCGAGAAAGGCGTCGATTCGACCGACACCGCCATGGCGCCGGTTGCCAAGCGTGCCAGTCAGCGAATCGAGGCGGAAATGGCCCCTCGCGGTGCGGCCAGTGCCGTGGCGGCGGCGGCGGGAAAACTCGCCGGTGGCTTGATTACCGTCGGTGTAGCGGGGATACGTGCGTTGATCCAGGCCAGCGACCGGCCGGACAGCGAGGCGCTGATTCGCAGCAGTCTGGGCAACACCTTCGACAAGGCCTGGACGAAGATGGTGCAAAGCCCGACCAGTGGCGTGATGGCCGGGACGTTGTACATGGCGGGGCAGATCGAAGGCAATCTGGCGCAAAGTGCGCAACCGCCGGTCGGTGTCAGCGTGGGAACTGTCGATTGGAGTCCGACCGAATCGACTAACCAGCAGATCAACCCATGAAGCAAGGAGATGACTCATGTCTTACATCGATGGTTTTGTCGCGGCGGTGCCTACCGCCAATCGCGAGCAATACAAAAAACACGCCGAAATCGCTGCGGCGGTTTTCAAGGAAAATGGCGCCTTGAGTGTGGTCGAATGCTGGGGCGAAGACGTGCCGCAAGGCACCGTCACCTCTTTTCCGATGGCGGTGAAACTCAAGGAAGGCGAAACCGTGGCATTCGGCTGGATCGTCTGGCCGGACAAGGACACCCGCAATGCCGGCATGGACAAAATGATGCAAGACCCGCGCATGAAACCGGACGTCAATCCGATGCCGTTCGATGGTCAAAGAATGATTTACGGTGGATTTGAACAGCTGCTTGAAGCCTGACAGCGTAACGCAGGATCACTCTGCCGCCGGGGTGATCCTGCAACTCTTGCGCCCGCGGATTTCATCGTCCGTCGGCCGTTCACGAATGAACTCGAAACGCGGTTCGCCTTCGCTGTAATGCACCAGCCAGCCCCATTCCAACTCGAATTCGTCCTGCCCGGGCTTGGGTGGTGCGGCCCACCATGGTTCTTTGCTGAGGATCTGACGCATGGCCGCTTCCTGATGGTTCGCTTGCTTGAACTATAACGTGCATGCCGTCATGCGCCAGAAACGGCCCGTCGGTTGTAGACTCAAGTGAGCCAGCCAGAGATCCCCCTGCATGAATGACGAATCCCGTGAGCCGTTCAAACGGCTGTTCTTTGCCTTGGACTGCGCGCCGGCACAACGCAAGGCCATCGCCCAATGGCGTGGCGCATTGCAATTGAGGAGTGGACGCCCGGTGCCGGCGGAGAACTTTCACCTGACCCTGAAATTTCTCGGTTCGATCGATAACGCGCGAATCGCTGATATTTGTGAGGCAGCCGCATCTGTGCGCACATCGGGCGCGCGACTGACGGTGGTGCTCGACCGATTGGATGTCTGGCGCAGGGCAGGGGCGCTGGTACTGGCGCCGGAACAGCCACCGCCGGCATTGTTGCGCCTGGTGTATGACCTGGAACAGGCCTTGTTGCCCTTTGGCCTGGAAGACGCCCCCCGGGAATTTCGCCCGCACCTGACCTTGGCCCGCGACTTTCGCGCACCCCTGCCCGAGGCCGTCACGGCGCCGGAATTTTTCCTGCGCGCCGATCGCTTCATCCTGTTCGAATCCCACAAGGGCCGCTATCGGGCACTGGCCGAATGGCCTCTGGGCACTGCTTGATCCCAAACAAAAAAAGGCGCCCGAGGGCGCCAAACTTCACCTTAACCGAGGAGCCAGGTGAGCGATGCAGCGGTGGTAAGGCGCTGCATGAAGGTAAACCTCGATCGTTATTTCCTTGATCATTCCCACGCTCCGCGTGGGAATGTAGCCTGGGACGCTCCGCGTCCCTCGCCAGAGCTGGAACGCAGAGCGTCCCTTGAGGCGTGCCCACGCAGAGCGTGGGAACGATCCTCACTCCGCGCCGTTATTTGATCGTTCCCACGCTCCGCGTGGGAATGTAGCCCGGGACGCTCCGCGTCCCTCGCCAGAGCTGGAACGCAGAGCGTCCCTTGAGGCGTG
>NZ_RCNY01000034.1:0-11954 GCF_004307635.1 Pseudomonas sp. Sample_22 | reverse complement strand
GGGACGCTCCGCGTCCCTCGCCAGAGCTGGAACGCAGAGCGTCCCTTGAGGCGTGCCCACGCAGAGCGTGGGAACGATCCTCACTCCGCGCCGTTATTTGATCGTTCCCACGCTCCGCGTGGGAATGTAGCCCGGGACGCTCCGCGTCCCTCGCCAGAGCTGGAATGCAGAGCGTCCCTTGAGGCGTGCCCACTCTCTGCGCCGTTATTTACCCAACTTCACCTTGGTCCAGCCGCGGGTCATGATCCGCTGTACGGCAATCGGCTGGTCAGGAATGGCATACAACGTCGCCATTACGGCTTCAGGCGGGTACGACCCCGGGTCGTTGCGAATCGCCTCATCCACCAAAGGCGTTGCCGCCGCGTTGGCGTTGCTGTAGCCGATGTTGTTGGTGATCTCGGCGATGATGTCCGGGCGCATCAGGAAGTTCATGAACTGATAGGCCTCTTCGACGTTCGCTGCATCACGCGGGATGGCAACCATGTCGTAGAAACTGCCGGCACCTTCTTTCGGGATGCTGTAGTCAATCTTCACCTTGTCGCCGGCTTCCTCGGCGCGGGCCTTGGCTTGCAACACGTCACCGGAGTAACCGACGGCGACGCAGATGTTGCCGTTGGCCAGGTCAGAGATGTACTTCGACGAATGGAAGTAAGACACCGACGGGCGAATCTTCATGAACAGCGCTTCAGCTTCGGCGATGTGCGCCTTGTCGCGGTCGTTGACCGGATAACCCAGGTAGTGCAGGGCGGCCGGGATCATTTCGGTCGGCGAATCGAGGAAACTGATACCGCAGGCTTTGAGTTTTTCAGCGTTTTCCGGTTTGAACAGCAAGTCCCAGGAGTTGGTCGGCGCGTTGGCACCCAGCACTTCCTTGACCTTGGCCGGGTTGAAGCCGATGCCGATCGAACCCCACATGTACGGGAACGCATGAGCGTTGTCCGGGTCGCTGGCGGAGGCGTTTTTCAGCAATACCGGATTGAGGTTTTTCCAGTTCGGCAGCTTCGATTTGTCCAGTTCCCGATAGACGCCGGCCTTGATCTGCTTGGCCAGGAAACTGTTGGATGGCACGACAATGTCATAGCCGGATTTGCCCGCCAGCAGGCGCGCTTCAAGGGTTTCGTTACTGTCGAAGACATCGTAGGTCACGCGGATGCCGGTCTCGTCTTCGAACTTCTTGACGGTGTCCGGGGCAATGTAATCCGACCAGTTGTAGACGCGCAGAACCTTGTCATTGGCCTGGGCGCCCGAGGCGATCGCGCCCAATAAGGACAGTGTCAGCAGAGTCCTGCCAAACATTTTCATCGGTACAACTCCATTTCTTTTCTTATTCAAATACACAAAACAAAAATCAGAATTCAGAACCTGTGGCATTGAGCCCCAATACCCGGGGGCTTGATACAGTGCCTGTCTGGGGGGGAACTCAGTGCCTGTGGCGAGGGAGCTTGCTCCCGCTGGGCTGCGCAGCGGCCCCAAAATTGTGTGAGTGCTGCACACTCAAGCGGGAGCAAGCTCCCTCGCCACAAGGAGCAAGTCCCAGCGACTTACGCCGTCGCTCCCAACATCTTCTTCTCGGGCGCCTGCCAGGATTCGCTGGCGGTCTGGTCCATCGCTTCCTGGATCGCGCGTTTACGGCTGGCTTCGGCACGTCGGCTGAAATACCAGACCATGAAGGTCACGATCGAAACAGCCAACAGAATCAGGCTGGCCACGGCATTGATCTCAGGCTTCACACCCAGACGCACCGCCGAGAACACTTCCATCGGCAGGGTCGTCGAACCCGGGCCGGAAACGAAGCTCGCCAACACCAGGTCATCCAGCGACAAGGCGAACGACATCATGCCGCCCGCTGCCAGTGACGGCGCGATCATCGGAATGGTGATCAGGAAAAACACCTTGAATGGCTTGGCGCCGAGGTCCATGGCCGCTTCTTCGATGGACAGGTCCAGTTCGCGAAGGCGGGCGGAGACTACCACTGCCACGTAGGCGGCACAAAACGTGGTGTGGGCGATCCAGATCGTGACGATGCCACGCTCCATCGGCCAACCGATCAACTGCGCCATGGCCACGAACAGCAGCAACAGCGACAGGCCGGTAATCACCTCGGGCATCACCAGCGGCGCGGTGACCAGGCCACCGAACAACGTACGGCCCTTGAAGCGCGTGACACGGGTCAGCACGAACGCGGCCAATGTCCCCAGTGCGACTGCTGCGATTGCCGTGTAGCAGGCGATTTCCAGCGAGCGCACCACCGAACCCATCAGTTGCGAGTTGTCGAGCAGACCGGCGTACCACTTGAACGACCAGCCGCCCCACACCGTCACCAGTTTGGATGCGTTGAACGAGTAGATCACCAGGATCAGCATCGGCAAGTAGATGAACGACAGGCCGAACACCAGCATCAATTTTGAAAACCCGAAACGTTTCATCCCCGTGCCTCCATCTCTTTGGCCTGGCTGCGGTTGAACAGCAGAATCGGCACAATCAGGATCAACAGCATGACCACCGCCAGCGCGGATGCCACCGGCCAGTCACGGTTGTTGAAGAACTCTTGCCACAGTACGCGACCGATCATCAGGGTCTCCGGACCACCCAGCAGTTCCGGGATCACGAACTCGCCCACCACCGGAATGAACACCAGCATGCAACCGGCGATGATGCCGTTCTTGGCCAGCGGCACGGTGATTTTCCAGAAGCTGTTGAAGGTGCTCGAACCCAGGTCCGACGCGGCTTCCAGCAAGCTCTGATCGTGCTTCACCAGGTTGGCGTAGAGCGGCAGGATCATGAACGGCAAGTAAGCGTAAACGACGCCGATATACACCGCGATGTTGGTGTTGAGGATCTCGATCGGGTGTGAGGTCAGGCCTGTCCACATCAGGAAGCCGTTGAGCAAACCGTTGTTGCTGAGAATGCCCATCCACGCGTAGACGCGGATCAGGATCGCCGTCCAGGTCGGCATCATGATCAGCAGCATCAGGACGTTTTGCGCTTCCTTGCTCGCCTTGGTAATGGCGTAGGCCATCGGGAAACCGATGACCAGGCACGCCAGTGTGCTGAAGAATGCGACCTTCAACGAACCGAGGTATGCCGAGAGGTACAACTCGTCTTCACCCAGCAACGTGTAGTTGCCGATATTGAGCAGCAGGTTGAATTTCTGCTCGGCGTAGGTGTAGATCTCCGAGTAGGGCGGAATGGCCAGCGCGGCTTCCGAGAAGCTGATCTTCATTACCAGGAAGAACGGCAACATGAAGAACAGGCACAGCCATACGAATGGAATGCCGATCACCAGTTTTCGCCCACTGGGCACCAGGCGCAGGAATTGCTGATTGAAGGTTCTCATGCGCGCAGTACCACGCCGCTGTCGTCTTCCCACCACACGTAGACCTGATCGTCCCAGGTCGGACGCGCGCCCCGGCGTTCGGCGTTGGCCATGAACGACTGGACAACCTTGCCGCCGGGCAGCTCGACGTAGAACACCGAGTGGCCGCCGAGGTAGGCGATGTCATGCACCTTGCCGCTGGACCAGTTGTAGCGCGTGTCGGGTTTGGTGGTGCTGACCAGCAGTTTTTCCGGACGGATCGCGTAGGTGATCGACTTGTCCTGCACCGACGTGCTGACGCCGTGGCCGACGTAGATCTTCTGTTCCAGGTCCGGGCTGTGAATGATGGCGTGACCTTCGAGGTCTTCCACCACGGTGCCGTCGAAGGCATTCACGTTGCCGATGAATTCGCAGACCATGCGGCTGACCGGCGCTTCGTAAATGTCCACCGGGCTGCCGATCTGGGCGATCCAGCCCAGGTGCATGATTGCAATGCGCTGGGCCATGGTCATGGCCTCTTCCTGGTCGTGGGTCACCATCACGCAGGTCACGCCAACGCGCTCGATGATCTCCACCAGCTCCAGTTGCATCTGCGAGCGCAGCTTTTTATCCAGCGCGCCCATGGGTTCGTCGAGCAACAACAGCTTCGGCCGCTTGGCCAGGGAACGGGCCAGCGCCACGCGCTGACGCTGACCACCGGACAACTGGTGCGGTTTGCGCTTGGCGTATTGGGTCATGTGCACCAGACGCAACATTTCTTCCACGCGGGCGTCGATTTCGGCGGCGGGCAAACGGTCCTGCTTGAGGCCGAAGGCGATGTTCTGCGCCACCGTCATGTGCGGGAACAGGGCGTAGGACTGGAACATCATGTTGATCGGCCGTTCGTACGGCGGCATGTCGGTGATGTCGACACCGTCTAGCAGAATCCGGCCTTCGGTCGGGCGCTCGAAGCCGGCGAGCATGCGCAGCAGCGTCGATTTACCGGAACCGGAACCACCGAGCAGGGCGAAGATTTCGCCCTGATGGATTTCCAGGGACACATCGTCCACAGCGGTGGTTTCGTCGAATTTCTTGGTGACGCGGTCGACTTTCACCAGAACCTTTTTCGGTGCCTGGTGACCTTCAAGAGCCTTCCTGTAGATGCTGGAGGCGTTTGCCATGTGAAACTCCCAACAGGTTTCAGTCGTCGGGCCAACGCGGCCTGACTTAATAGTTGATTGCAAACCCGAGGCGAGCGATGCCGGCCAATTCATTTGCGGTCCTTGTGGGAGCTGGCTTGCCAGCGATGAGGCCCTGGCAGTCAACATGATCGTTGACTGACCAACCGTCATCGCTGGCAAGCCAGCTCCCACAGGGAATTGCATTTGCATTGCTGGCATCACCCATCCCGCCGGGTTTATTCGGCGCCGCCGTCCTGGCTGCCTGGTCGTGCTTGTTGTTATTGCAGTGTGTAGTTGTCGTGAAGGGCAGGCGCGCCAAGGCTCGCCTGTGATCTTCACGGGGCAGTAAATTGAATATTCGGGGTTTGAGTCAGCGCAAATTACGCAACGCTGCCCGTTGTCGGCACGCGTCACCAAACGCCTGGAAAATTCTCAGGTAGGGAGGGTTATCCAGCACCTGCCACTCCGGATGCCATTGCACACCGAGGGCGAAGGTTTTGCTGTGCTCGACCGAGACCGCCTCGATCAAGCCATCCGGCGCGACGGCTTCGGCGCGCAGGCCGGGGGCCAGTCGGTCAATGCCTTGGCTGTGAATCGAATTGACCTGGAACACCGTCGGCAGATCCAGCGCTTCGAACACACCGCCCGGTTGCACATTCACCTCATGTGCCGGTGCGTATTGCACGGCCAGGTCCGGGTGATTGGCTTCGCGATGATCGAGGAAGCCAGGGAGTTCATGGACCTTCTGATGCAGGCCGCCGCCGAACGCCACATTCATCTCCTGGAAACCCCGGCAGATGCCGAGCACCGGAACGCCGGCAGCGATGGCCGCACGGATCAGGGGGAGGGTGGTGGCATCCCGCGCCGGATCATGATCCGTGCCGGGGGCGCTGGCGGGGCCTTGATAGTGGAAGGGTTCCACATTCGAGGGCGAGCCGGTCAGCAACAGACCGTCAAGCTGCGGTAGCAGATCCTCGATTTCGGTCAGGTCGCCTAAGGAAGGAATAACGACGGGCAGCCCCAGCGCCGCAACGCTGACAGCGCGCAAGTACTTGTCGCCGCTGACGTGGTAGGGGTGCAGGCCAATCTGTTTGACGCACGCAGTAACGCCGATCAATGGCTTGAATGCCATTTTTATCACCTCGAAGTTTGACACTTGAACGAGCTTTTCCGGAGCTTAGCCTTGTTGATTTTAATTAACAACTCCCATGTAAAAAATTCTAAACGCCGCGCGTCCGATCTTCAGGATTTACAGGTGTTTCGAGGCTGGTTTGGCACTCTCGTGCCGCTTGGAGGCCCGAAAATAAAGGTCGAAAGGCGCGGTGTTCGCTATTGACTTCACTTTGCCTTTCGGATTGACTGGCTGCGTGAAAGGGCGGTGAACATAATAATTAACAGTAAAAAAATAGGTGCATCATGTCGGTCCCTCTGCGTACCGTTCAACTCAACGAAGCAAACGCATTCCTTAAGAAATATCCTGAGGTTTTGTACGTCGACCTTCTGATTGCGGATATGAACGGTGTGGTGCGCGGCAAGCGCATCGAACGCACCAGTCTTCATAAGGTTTACGAGAAAGGCATCAATCTGCCGGCTTCCCTGTTTGCTCTGGACATCAATGGCTCCACGGTGGAAAGCACCGGCCTGGGTCTGGACATCGGCGACGCCGACCGTATCTGCTACCCGATCCCAGGCACCCTGAGCATCGAGCCATGGCAGAAGCGCCCGACCGCGCAACTGCTGATGACCATGCATGAAATCGAAGGCGAGCCGTTCTTCGCCGACCCGCGTGAAGTGCTGGCCAATGTCGTGCGCAAGTTCGACGACCTGGGGCTGACCATCTGCGCCGCGTTCGAACTGGAGTTCTACTTGATCGACCAGGACAACGTGAACGGTCGACCGCAGTCGCCACGTTCACCGGTGTCCGGCAAACGTCCGATTTCGACCCAGGTGTATTTGATCGACGATCTCGACGAATACGTCGACTGCCTGCAAGACATCCTCGAAGGCGCGAAAGAGCAGGGCATCCCGGCAGACGCCATCGTCAAGGAAAGCGCCCCGGCGCAATTCGAAGTCAACCTGCACCACGTGGCTGACCCGATCAAGGCCTGCGACTACGCCGTCCTGCTCAAGCGTCTGGTGAAGAACATCGCCTACGACCACGAGATGGACACCACCTTCATGGCCAAGCCGTATCCGGGCCAGGCGGGCAACGGTCTGCACGTGCACATTTCGATTCTCGACAAAGAAGGCAACAACATCTTTGCCAGCGAGGATCCCGAGCAGAACGCCGCACTGCGTCACGCGATCGGCGGTGTGCTCGAGACCCTGCCGGCGCAGATGGCGTTCCTCTGTCCGAACGTCAACTCGTACCGCCGCTTCGGCGCACAGTTCTATGTGCCGAACTCGCCGAGCTGGGGGATCGACAACCGTACCGTTGCCGTGCGGGTGCCAACCGGTTCGCCGGACGCCGTGCGCATCGAACACCGAGTGGCTGGCGCCGATGCCAACCCGTACCTGCTGATGGCGTCGGTATTGGCGGGCGTGCATCACGGCCTGACCAACCAGATCGAACCGGGCGCTCCGGTTGAAGGCAACAGCTACGAGCAGAACGAACAGAGCCTGCCGAACAACCTGCGCGATGCACTGCGCGAACTGGACGACAGCGAAGTCATGGCCAAGTACATCGACCCGATGTACATCGACGTGTTCGTGGCGTGCAAGGAGAGCGAGCTGGCCGAGTTCGAGAACTCCATTTCCGACCTTGAGTACAACTGGTACTTGCATACCGTGTAACAGCGCCGACACCCAACCCGTGGCGAGGGAGCTTGCTCCCGCAGGGCCGCGTAGCGGCCCCAAAAGATGGGACTGCTGCGCAGTCCAGCGCGAGCAAGCTCCCTCGCCACAGGCTACTTACCACTCGCTCCGTCTGTTAACACGACCATCTATTCCCCTGCGTCGAGTCACAACAATGACAATTACTCGCAGCGATTGGGAGCAACGCTTCCAGTCCCTCACCATCGAGAGCCGTGCCTTCATCGACGGCCAATACTGCGCGGCTGCCAGTGGCGCCACGTTCGAATGCTTAAGCCCGGTGGACGGCCGTTTCCTGGCGAACGTCGCCAGCACCGATGAAGCCGATGCCAACGCCGCCGTCGCCGTGGCACGCCGCACGTTCGAATCCGGCGTCTGGGCCAACCTCGCCCCGGCTGAGCGCAAGCGCATCCTGATTCGTTTTGCCGACCTGATCCTGGCCAACCAGGAAGAACTGGCGTTGCTCGAAACCCTCGACATGGGCAAGCCGATCAGCGACTCCATGAGCATCGACATTCCGGCCGCCGCCAACGCGATTCGCTGGACCGCCGAGGCCATCGACAAACTCTACGACGAAGTCGCCGCCACACCACACGATCAGCTGGGCCTGGTGACGCGCGAAGCGGCCGGCGTAGTGGCGGCCATCGTGCCGTGGAACTTCCCGCTGATCATGGCCAGCTGGAAATTCGCCCCGGCCCTGGCGATGGGCAACTCGTTCATCCTCAAGCCTTCGGAGAAGTCGCCACTGACGGCGATCCGCATCGCGCAACTGGCACTGGATGCGGGCATTCCCAAAGGCGTATTCAACGTTTTGCCAGGCTTCGGCCACACCGTCGGCAAGGCGCTGGCGTTGCACATGGACGTTGATGTACTGGCCTTCACCGGCTCCACGGCGATTGCCAAGCAGCTGATGATCTACGCCGGACAAAGCAACATGAAACGCGTCTGGGCCGAAGCCGGTGGCAAGAGCGCCAACGTGGTGTTCGCCGACGCACCGGACTTGCGCGCTGCAGCACAGGCTGCCGCTGGTGCCATTGCCTTCAACCAGGGCGAAGTCTGCACGGCTGGCTCGCGCTTGCTGGTGGAACGCTCGATCCGGGATCAGTTCATTCCGCTGCTGGTGGAAGCCCTGCAAGGCTGGAAACCCGGACACGCGCTCGATCCTGCAACCACCGTCGGCGCGGTGGTCGACCAGCGTCAACTGGACAACGTGCTGCGCTACATCGCCATCGGCAAAGAGCAGGGCGCTCAGCTGATCGCCGGTGGCAGCCGCACCCTCGAAGACACCGGTGGCCAATACGTGGAGCCGACGATTTTCGACGGCGTGACCAATGCCATGACCATTGCCCGGGAAGAAATCTTCGGCCCGGTATTGTCGGTGATCACCTTCGACACAACGCAAGAAGCCCTGGCGATTGCCAACGACAGCATCTACGGCCTGGCCGCCGGTGTCTGGACCGCCAACCTGAGCAAGGCGCACACCTTCGCCCGTGGCCTGCGCGCCGGCAGCGTCTGGGTCAACCAGTACGACGGCGGCGACATGACCGCGCCGTTTGGCGGGTTCAAGCAGTCGGGGAACGGTCGGGACAAATCGCTGCATGCGTTCGACAAGTACACCGAACTCAAAGCGACCTGGATCAAGCTCTAAGACCTTTATAAGCGGCGGTCGTCGGCACATTGTCGGCGACCTTCGGAGAAACGTATGAAACAGAACTCTTCAACCCAACAGCATGTAAACAGCTACTACGCCGCCACTCGCAACTTCACCGGTGATTTCCCGGTGCTCGAAGGCGCGGTGGACTGCGATGTCTGCGTGATCGGCGCAGGCTACACCGGGCTGTCTTCGGCGCTGTTTTTGGCCGAAGCGGGCTACAGCGTCACCGTGCTTGAAGCGGCGAAAGTCGGCTTCGGCGCCAGCGGGCGCAACGGTGGGCAACTGGTCAACTCCTACAGTCGCGACGTCGATGTCATCGAAGAGCGCTATGGCGACAAGACTGCCGAAGTGCTCGGCAGCATGATTTTCGAAGGCGCCGACATCATACGTCAGCGCATACAGCACTACGACATCCAGTGCGACTACCGCCCCGGCGGCATTTTCGCGGCGATGAACAAAAAGCAACTCAAAGGTCTGGCCGAGCAGAAGAAGAGCTGGGAACGCTACGGCAACAAAAACCTGACACTGCTCGGCGAAGCCGATATCAAGCGCGAAGTCGGTTCCGACGCTTACGTCGGTGGCTTGCTGGATATGCAGGGTGGCCACATCCATCCGCTCAACCTGGCCCTTGGCGAGGCTTCGGCAATCATCGGCCTGGGTGGCAAGATTTACGAACAATCGGCGGCGGTGGAAATCACTTACGGCGAACCGATCACTGTGCGCACGGCCAAAGGCGTGGTGAAGGCCAAGTACCTGTTGATCGCCGGTAACGCCTACCTGCCGCAAGGCCTCGACAACCGAGTGACCAGCAAGAGCATGCCGTGCGGCTCGCAGATCGTCGTTACCGAGCCGTTGTCGGCGCAGCAAGCGCGTAGCCTGATCAAGAACAACTACTGCGTCGAAGACTGCAACTACCTGCTCGATTACTACCGCCTGACCGCCGACAACCGCTTGCTGTACGGCGGCGGTGTGGTCTACGGCGCCCGTGAACCGGACGACATCGAGCAACTGATCCGCCCGAAAATCCTCAAGACCTTCCCGCAACTGAAGGACGTGAAGATCGACTATCGCTGGACCGGCAACTTCCTGCTGACCATGTCGCGCATGCCGCAATTCGGCCGTATCGAAAAAAACGCCTACTACATGCAGGGCTACAGCGGCCACGGCGTCACCTGTTCGCACCTGGCCGGCAAGCTGATTTCGGAAATGATCCGCGGCGACGCCGAGCGTTTCGACGCGTTTGCCTCGCTGCCGCACATGCCAATGATCGGTGGGCGAACCTTCTCGGCACCGCTGACGGCCCTTGGCGCGGTGTACTACTCGCTGCGTGATCGGTTAGGCATCTAAGTGTTACCTCACCGGTGGTGCCCCAATCAGGTGCCGCCGGTTTTTTACATCAAAAACATCGCTTCCGCCCCCGGTAGGAGCCGGCGTGCTGACGATTGCGGTGTGCCAGTTCAAATTGTAGGAGCAAGGCTTGCCCGCGATAGCACCCGTTCAGACGGCATTTGAACCGTCTGACAGACCGCTATCGCGAGCAAGCTTTGCTCCTACAGCAACACCAGCAAACGTGATTTAATAGCCGCCTTTCACGTTTCCGGGACCGGAAAACGGCGTGATTCGCGCCGGCCATCCACCCCCATTACCCTTAAGTACCAAGCACATAAGGCTGTCATGGACACGGGCTCACGACTCAAATTAGTACGCGAAAGCTACAAACTGTCCCAGCGCGAGCTGGCCCGGCGTAGCGGCGTCACCAATGCCACCATTTCCCTGATCGAACAGAATCGAGTCAGTCCTTCCGTCAGCTCCCTGAAAAAGCTGCTCGAAGGCATCCCCATGTCCTTGGCCGACTTCTTCACCTTCGACCAGCCACCCCGGGAACACCAATACGTCTTCCGCGCCAACGAACAACCCGACCTGGGTCGCCACGGTCTGCGCCTGCTGTTGATCGGCGCTTCCGTACCGAGCCGGCAGATGCGTTTGCTGCGCGAGCAGTACGCACCGGGCGCCAGCTCCGGTGAAGAGCCGATCGTGCATTCCGAAGGCGAAGAGTGCGGGCTGGTGACGCGCGGTACGGTCGAGCTCACCGTTGATGGCCAGATCAGCGTACTGAATGCCGGGGATGGCTATTACTTCCCGACAACCCTGCCGCACCGGTTCAGGAATATCGGGGCGGATGAGGCGGAAATCATCAGTGCGAATACGCCGGCGAACTTCTGACCGGGCAGCCCTTTGTTGTCGGTCGCGTTCGCAATGCCGCATCAATGGAAACTATTGCCTGCCACATCGTCTAAATTTCAGGGACTACTCCCGTCACGAAGGAACGACTCATGATCAGGTCTCGATCGTTGATTGCAGCGGTGACAAGCGTGGTGCTGGTTTTCGGCTCTGTGACTGCCCTGGCAGATCCCGGTAACGGGAAAGGTCAAGGGAACGGCAAGAACCACCCACAAAATGCCCAGGACCACGGCAACCAGGGCAGCCATGGCAACAAAGGAAAAAATTCCGGGGGCGGTGACTGGGGCAACGGCCCGAGCATCAATCGCTCAAATATCGTTGGCATTGTTGATGGCTACCGCGATTACTGGAGCCCAGGTCCTGCATTGCCACCGGGCATCCAAAAGAATCTTGCTCGCGGCAAGCCGCTTCCGCCAGGCATTGCCAAGAAGCTCGATGGCCGGTTGATCGGCAGATTGCCTCATTATGACGGGTACGAGTGGCAGCAAGTCGGCACGGATTTGATCCTGGTCGCGCTGGCTTCCGGGCTCATCTACGAGATTCTCGATAATGTGTTTGATTGACGTTCGAGCGTAGGTTCGGCCTGTGAGCCGTCCGTCGCGGTCTTTTGAACCGAAAGGGTGATATCGCGTCTTACGTTACGCGATATCAACCCCTACGGAAGCAATCATGCTTTTAAAAAACAAGAGTCTTCTAGCTGTCATGTCCTGCGCTTTGATGTTGGCAGCGGCCCCGTTGTTACCTGCTGACTTTTCCTTGATCAGTTCAGCAG
>NZ_RCNY01000020.1:0-38435 GCF_004307635.1 Pseudomonas sp. Sample_22 | reverse complement strand
TGAAGTACTGACCTTTGACAGGCGCGACGAACTCGCCGCCGATGTAGTTACCGTATTTGCTCTTGAACGAAACGATAGCGCCTTCAGTACCGGGGTGAGCGTAACGCATGGTGGTCTCTCCTTGCTTTTGTGCTTATAGGGAGTCGCGCATGTGCGCTTGCTATAAGCGTAGAGCAAAGGTCGGGCCATTGCCCTGCAGCTCAGGCAAATCAAGGCCTTGGACGATTTTTCCCAGACGGGCGGGTGACGGCTGTGACGCTTTCGGTACAGCCCCTGTGACAGTTTGTACCGCTTATGGCACAGCTTGTGACTGATGGGTCTCGCCAGCATTGCAATGCGCGCCGGGCTGGAGGATGCTCGGCCGCAGGATGCCGCGCGGATAATCCTTTTTGTGGCGAGGGAGCTTGCTCCCGCTGGGCTGCGAAGCGGCTCCAAAATGTCTACCGGTCAGGTTCTGGCGAGCGCTTCGCACTCGAACGGGAGCAAGCTCCCTCGCCACAAGGCGTGTGCCAGGCCTGAAAGGGGCGGCACTGCTCTCGGGGAGAACAATAAGAAATGCACGACAACCATTTGAGTCGCCATGCCCAGCAAGTATTGACCGTCACGCAGGGGAAAACCCATCTGCACGGTCCAGGCAGCGATCCGTCCATCGCCCGTTCCTGGCTGCGTTGTCTTGAGGACTATCACCTTGACCCGGCCCTGAGCATGGCGCCGACGGTGCTTGAGCATGGGCGCGTCCTCGAAAGCCGCGAACGCTTGCAACAAGTGCTGCACATCGCCGGCAACGAAATGACCAGCCTGCATCAGCAACTCTCAGGCGCCGGCCATGCGGTGCTGTTGACCGATGCGCGCGGCGTGATCCTCAACTGCGTGACGGCCCCCGCCGAACGGAAGATTTTCGAGCGTGCCGGCCTCTGGCTCGGCGCCGACTGGAGCGAGGCCTGCGAAGGCACCAACGGTATCGGTACCTGCATGGTAGAGCGCCAGGCGCTGACCATTCACCAGGACGAACACTTCCGTGGCCGTCACACCGGCCTGACCTGTTCGGCGAGCCCGGTGTTCGACCCGCATGGCGAACTGCTGGCGGTGCTCGATGTGTCCTCGGCACGGCACGATGTCTCGCGTCAGAGTCAGTTTCACACCATGGCGCTGGTCAATCTTTCGGCGAAGATGATTGAGAGCTGCTATTTCCTGCGTTGTTTCGACAACCAGTGGCTGCTGCGTTTTCATTTGCAGGCCGAGTCCGTCGGCTTGTTCAGTGAAGGATTGCTGGCGTTTGATGGTGAAGGACGGATCAGTGCGGTCAACCAAAGTGCCCTGAACCTGCTGGGGTTTGTGCGCGGCGGCTTGCTCGGCAAACCGGTTGAAGCGTTTTTCGATTGCTCGCTGGATGAATTGCTCGGCCGCGCCAGCAGCCAGGCCAGTGCGAGTTGGCCACTGCGCACCCGTGATGGGCGCCGGCTGTTTGCCGTGCTGCGTGGCGAGTCGCGGCGCGTACCTGTGCCACTGAAGCCAGCCCCCGTTGTTGAAGATCGGGCTGCGATGCCTGGCATCTGCCTGGGCGATAGCGGCTTGCAGGCGGATTTTCGCAAGGCCTTGCGCGTTTACGAGCGGGACGTGCCGCTGTTGATCAACGGTGAAACCGGCTCGGGTAAAGAGGCCTTCGCCAAAGCGCTGCATCAAGCCAGTCAACGCGCGGAAAAAACCTTCGTTGCCCTCAACTGCGCAGCTATCCCCGAAAGCTTGATCGAGAGCGAATTGTTCGGCTATCGCGCTGGCAGCTTCACCGGCGCGCGCAAGGAGGGCATGCGCGGCAAGTTACAGCAGGCCGATGGCGGTACTTTGTTCCTGGATGAAATCGGCGATATGCCGCTGGCCTTGCAGACACGGTTGTTAAGGGTGCTGGAAGACCGGCAGGTCGTGCCAATCGGAGGAGAGCCGGAATCGGTCAATGTGCGGATCATCAGCGCCACGCACCGCAATCTGCTTGAGCGAGTGCAGGACGGCAGCTTCCGTGAAGACCTGTATTACCGGCTCAATGGGCTGGAAGTCGCACTGCCGCCATTGCGCGAACGCAGTGACAAATCACAGTTGCTCGACTTTTTGCTGGCCGAAGAAGCGCGCGGTGAAACGGTGTTGATTGATGGGCCGGCGCGCCAGGCCTTGCTCGGTTTCGCCTGGCCGGGGAACGTTCGGCAGTTGCGCAATGTGCTGCGTACGTTGGCGGCCTTGTGTGACGGCGGGCGGATCGGGTTGGAGGATTTGCCGTTGATGATTCGACAGGCCCGGCCGGCGGTAGCGCAAGCTATCGAGGAGCCAGCGGAGCATCCGCTGGAGGATGCCGAGCGTTTGGCGCTGTTGAATGCACTGGAGCAGACGCGGTGGCACATGACGCATACGGCTGAGCATTTGGGTGTTAGCCGAAATACCCTTTACAGAAAGCTGCGCAAACATGGTATCGCCCGCTCCGCATAGCTGATCGTTCCCACGCTCTGCGTGGGAATGCCTCCCTGGACGCTCTGCGTCCGCTTATGGGACGCAGAGCGTCCCTTGCTGCATTCCCACGCGGAGCGTGGGAACGATCATCAGTGCGTCCGAGAAGTGGAAACACAAGGTGCGAATTTTCCCACCCTAAGCTAACCTGCGGCCATGTTTTACGAGGTCGACTATGCACATTCATATTCTTGGTATCTGCGGCACTTTCATGGGTTCGATGGCGGTTCTGGCCAAAGAGCTGGGCCATCACGTCACCGGCTCCGATGCCAACGTCTACCCGCCGATGAGCACGCAACTTGAGGCTCAGGGCATCGAGCTGACCCAAGGCTACGACCCGGCGCAGCTCGACCCGGCACCGGATCTGGTGGTGATCGGCAACGCCATGTCCCGTGGCAATCCGGCGGTCGAGTACGTGCTGAACAAAGGCCTGCCTTACGTCTCCGGCCCGCAATGGCTGGCCGATCACGTGCTGCAAGGTCGCTGGGTGCTCGCGGTTGCCGGCACGCACGGTAAAACCACCACCAGCAGCATGCTTGCCTGGGTGTTGGAACACGCGGGCATGAGCCCGGGTTTCCTGATCGGTGGCGTGCCGCAGAACTTCTCGGTCTCGGCGCGTCTGGGCGATACACCGTTTTTTGTCATTGAAGCGGATGAATACGACAGTGCGTTCTTCGACAAGCGCTCCAAGTTCGTTCACTACCGTCCACGCACGGCCATCCTGAACAACCTGGAATTCGACCACGCCGATATTTTCCCGGACCTACCGGCCATCGAACGCCAGTTCCATCATTTGGTGCGGACCATCCCGAGCGAAGGCCTGGTGATCCATCCCACCACTGAGCCTGCCTTGCAGCGGGTCATTGAGATGGGCTGCTGGACCCCGGTGCAAACCACCGGTGCCGGTGGACAGTGGCAGGTCAAGTTGTTGAGCGAAGACGGTTCGGCCTTCGAAGTGATGTTCGAAGGCGTTTCCCAGGGCGTGGTGGAATGGGACATGACCGGCCAGCACAACGTCGCCAACGCGCTGGCCACATTGGCCGCCGCGCGCCACGTCGGTGTGGTGCCGTCCATGGGCATCGCGGCGCTGAGTGTCTTCAAAAGCGTGAAGCGGCGCATGGAAAAAGTCGCAGAAGTCCGTGGCATTACCATTTATGACGACTTTGCTCATCACCCGACCGCCATCGCCACCACCCTCGACGGCTTGCGCAAACGCATTGGCGACGCGCCATTGATCGCGATCATCGAGCCACGCTCCAACTCCATGAAGCTCGGCGCACACCGTGACGGTTTGCCGGATAGCGTGGTCGATGCCGATCAGGTGATCTGGTATGCGCCGGCCAATCTCGGCTGGGATCTGGCAGCCACTGCAGCGCTGTGCACCGTGCCGTCGATTGTCAGCGATTCGCTGGAAGGCATCATCGAGCGCGTGAAGAGCCAGGCGCAGCCGGGCACTCACGTGGTGATCATGAGCAACGGCGGTTTCGGTGGCCTGCACGGCAAACTCGCTGAGGCGCTGCAATGAACAACGGTCCGGACCGCATCACGCTGGCGATGACCGGTGCTTCCGGCGCGCAGTACGGCTTGCGCCTGCTCGATTGCCTGGTGCGCGAAGATCGCGAAGTGCACTTCCTGATTTCCAAGGCCGCGCAATTGGTGATGGCCACCGAAACCGACGTCACCTTGCCGGCCAAACCACAGATGATGCAGGCCTTCCTCACCGAATACACCGGCGCCGCTGCCGGGCAGATCCGCGTGTATGGCAAGGAGGACTGGATGTCGCCGGTGGCTTCGGGCTCCGGCTCACCGGCGGCGATGGTGGTGGTGCCATGCTCGACCGGCACTTTGTCGGCCATCGCCAACGGTGCCTGCAACAACCTGATCGAGCGTGCCGCCGACGTCACGCTCAAGGAGCGTCGCCAGTTGATTCTGGTGCCGCGCGAGGCGCCGTATTCGAGCATTCATCTGGAGAACATGCTCAAGCTGTCGAACATGGGCGTGACGATATTGCCGGCCTCGCCGGGTTTTTATCATCAGCCGCAAACCATCGACGACCTGATCGATTTTGTCGTGGCGCGAATCCTCAATTTGCTGAACATTCCCCAGGACATGCTGCCGCGTTGGGGCGAGCACCATCTGACCAGCGATGAATAAGTTACTGACGATTGTCCTGGCGCTGCAATTGGCTGGCTGTGCCACGGCGCGAACGCTGGATGCCGCCAAGCCTGGAGCGCCGGTGGTATACGCCGGGACGCGGCTGGATCTGTATGCGATGAATGGCGGCTGTTGCGCCATGGACCGTTTCGGCGCCGAAGCCCCGAGCTATCCCGGCGTCGATCTGCCGGCCAGTGCCTTGCTCGACACGCTGCTGTTGCCGTTGTCGTTATTGACGGTGATTGGCGTGAGTTTTCAGGCGACCGGAGGGTTGTAAAAAAACCAAGAATCGCAGCCTTCGTTTGAAGGCGTTTCTTCTAGAAACTGCCGAAGGCTGCGATAGATTGGTCTTATTTTCCCAGCTTCCTCAATTCATCCGACTCGACAATCCGCACCCCATCCTGCTCCTCCAGAGCCAGGCGCCACATGGCGCGGGCCAGTTGGCAGGCTTCGATGCCATGGTATTTGCCGGGAATCAGCCGAGACAGTGGACCGGCGACTTTCTCGGCAAAGCGCGGCTCGATGCGCTCGCCCAGCAGCAGCGATGGCCGGCAAATCGTCAATTGCGGCCAGTTTTGCGCGCGTAATGCGTGCTCCATTTCGCCCTTGACCTTGTTGTAGAAAATCGAGGATCTGCGATCGGCTCCCAAGGCGCTGATCACGATCAGGTGGCGCGCTCCCATTTCCCGGGCTCGTTTGGCGAACGCCACGACCATGTCCAGATCCACCGCGCGGAACGCCTCTTCGGAACCGGCTTTCTTGATGGTCGTGCCGAGGCAGCAATAGGCGATGTCGACACGGCCATTGAGTTGCGGCAGAAACTCCGCAGGGTCGCCTACCGGGTTTTCAAGGTGAGGATGTTCGGCCAATGGCCGGCGTGAGGGGGCCAAAACCCGCGTAATCGTTGGCTCATTGAGCAAGCGATCAAGCAAATGTTCACCGGTCAGGCCGGTGGCTCCGGCAAGCAGCACATGCTGAGGCGTCAAGTACATAGTGTTTCTCCCTTGATACTGTCAGCTTAGTTGCTCTTTGCGTCCTTGCTGTCGATCGAGACACTTTGCAGTGCTTTTCTTGCCTGTTGTTTGCGAAGCAACTGCCAGTGCGAAAGGACGGTTTTTGGCGCCCAGATCTGCGGTTCGGAGGCTTCGAAGTTGTCGGCCAGCTCCCGCTCGGCGACGGTGGCCCTGGCCAGTTTGAAGGCTTGTTCCAGATCGTCGGTCTGGTTCAGCGCCTGGGCGAACAAGGCATCGCCGAAGTAGGTGAAGTTGGCTTCCTCCGAACAGCCGAACGACACGCGGTCGGCCCGCGAAGCGGTCATGATCAGGGTGCGCTCGTCCTTGAGGGCGGGGATGAAACCGCCGGAATAGCAGGACGAAATCACAATCACCTTGTCGCGGTTCTTCAGCGGAGCGAGGACGGCCGCCAGTTCATCGGCCGGCAGATCGGCCAGCTCCATGCGCGGCTGGTCGAGTACCAGCTCGTGTTCGCTGGTGCCATGGCTGGTCAGGTAAATGAATATCAGGTCTTCGGGACCGCTGCGTTCGGCCAGGGTCAGCGCAGCGCGGCGCAGGTTCTCCCGGGTGGCCATCGGGCGGTCGCCGAGGTGGTCGCGATGGTTGACCAGGCGGATCTGGCCAAAGGCGCCGAAACGACTGTTGAGCATATTGGCGACATAGTCGGATTCACGCAGGAACACACTCTGTTTGCCATCGCCGCCGAGGGTCAGGGTGTACAGTTCCACCGCTGGCGTCGAGGCCGGCACACCGCCCAGCGCTTCTTCGAGCAGACGCCCCTGGGCCAGCAAACCGAGTTCGAGCGTGTCCGGCAGCAGCTTGCCATCGGCATCGCGCACTCGCTGGCCGTTGACCCAGATACCGCTGAGCACCGAACCATCGGTCAGCACCAGAGTGCCGCGGCCCTGATAGGTGTCGTTGTCGAACTGGCCGATGTAGAAACTGCCGTCGGCCAGGTTCAGTCGCCCCTGACCGCTGAAGCGCCAGTCGTTGAAATGGCCGATGTAGTGACTACCGTCTGCACCGATCAACTCGCCTTTGCCGTTGAGCGAACCTTCCTTGAACAGACCCAGCCAGACGTCGCCGTCGGCGTTTTCGTAGCGACCTTTCCCGTCCAGTTGATTGTTCTTGAAACCGCCGACGTAGATATCGCCGTCGGCACTGTTGAAGGTTCCCTTGCCTTCCAGCTGACCGTCGACGAAGTGCCCGCTGTACTGGTTGCCGCTGGCGTCGCCGCGCTGGCCCTCGCCATTGGGTTTGCCGTGGGCGAACTGGCCCTGGTAGGCGCTGCCGTCTTCGAGTTCGAGGCGGCCGAGCCCGGAAAACTGATCGGCCTTGAACTCGCCGCGGTAGGTCATGCCGTTTTCTTTGAGGGTGCCTTCACCGTTACGCCGGCCCAGTTTGAAACCGCCGTTGTAACGGCTGCCGTTGGTGCTCAAGGCGCCTTGGCCGTCGAACAACCCTTGATTGAATTGCCCGCGATAGACCTCGCCATTGCTGCCGTGCCATTCACCCTGGCCGTGCCATTGGCCTTTATCGAACTCACCGGCGTACCAGCTGCCATTCGGGTAGTCGATCCGGCCCTGGCCTTGCAGCAAGCCATTGACCATGTCGCCACGATAGCGTCCGCCGTCCGGCAGCCGCGCATCAGGGGGCAACAGCGATTCGCCGTCTCCGCAAGCGGTGAGCATCAGGGTCAAGGCAATGAGTGCAAGTGAGCGCATAGCGGGTTCCGGGCAATTAGGCGACCGAGTATGCCGCAGCTATGTGTCCATATACAGTCGATAGAATGGCTGGGGGCGCGAAACAGCGGGCGCTGCTTCGCATTCCGGAAGGTTTACACGAAGCAGAGTGACAACGGTTCGGCGATATACGCCGGTTTCTCCGAGCCTTCGATTTCCAGGGTGGCGGTGGCCTTGAGCAACCATTGGCCAGGCTTTTTCTCGGTGACGTCGGTCAGGTCGACCTTGAGGCGCACTTTCGAATCGACCTTGACCGGCTGAATGAAGCGCACGCTGTCCAGGCCGTAGTTGACCACCATTTTCAGGCCTTGCGGTATGACGAGAATGTCTTCCATCAGTTTTGGAATCAGCGACAGCGACAGGAAGCCGTGGGCAATGGTGCTGCCAAATGGCGTTTGTGCGGCTTTGACCGGGTCGACATGGATGAACTGATAATCCCCAGTGGCTTCGGCGAACAGGTTGATTCGCGCCTGATCGATGGTGAGCCATTCGGAACGTCCAAGTTCCTTCCCGACATAATCTTTGAGCTCTGCAACTGGAACATAGGGCATTGAGACTCTCCTTGGGTTCATCGCTTTTATAGTTTTGAGTGGGGGGGGATTTGACCTCCCGGATTACCACTTTAGATCAACATGGCAATTTGCTCCGGTCAACCGACCATGCTTTTGGCGAATGCCGTTGTATAGGGCAGGCATGCTTATAATGCCCAGGCCAATGCGGGTGACGGATTTTGCGGGAGATGAAAGATGTTGTTACGTGGCCTGACCTGGCTGGTGCTGTTCCAATTGCTCGGCACCGCGATCAACCATTTGCTGCTGCCGTTCCTGCCAGGTCCAATCATCGGCCTGTTGCTGTTGCTGGTGTTTCTGATCAGTCGCGGCCAGGTCGGTGAGCCGCTGAACCTGGCGGCCAGCAGTCTGTTGCGCTATTTGCCCTTGTTGCTGGTGCCCCCGGCGGTGGGTGTGATGGTGTATGCCGCAGACATCGCCGCGGATTTCTGGGCCATCGTCGGTGCACTGTTTTTGTCGCTGTTGCTGTCGATGGCTTTTGCCGGTGTGTTGATGCAGCGACTGGTCAAACGTCATGTTCACCCAGAGGACAACCAATGATCTTCGACTGGCATGGCGCTTGGGCGTCGGTGATCCACCATCCCCTGTTCGGCATTGGCATCACCCTCGGCGCCTATCAACTGGTACTGGCGGCCTACGAGAAAACCCGCTGGATCTTTTTGCAGCCGGTGCTGGTCTCCATGTTGCTGGTGATCGGTGTGCTGGTGGGCTGCGGCCTGACTTATGTCGAGTACCGCAAGAGCACCGAGATCCTCAGCATCCTGCTCGGCCCGGCGACGGTCGCGCTGGCGGTGCCGCTTTACCTTAATCTGCGGCGGATTCGGCAGTTGTTCTGGCCGATTTTTACTACGCTGGTGATAGGCGGAGTGGTTGCTACAGTCCTTGGCGTGCTTCTGGGTTGGTGGTTCGGTGCTGAACACATGATCCTGATGACCATGGCGCCGAAGTCGGTCACTTCGCCGATTGCGATGTTGGTGGCCGAACAGATCGGTGGCGTCGCGGCATTGGCTGCGGTGTTCGTGTTGATTACCGGTGTGATCGGCGCGATCTTTGGTCCGAGTCTGTTGACCCGGCTCGGCGTCCACAGCCCCGAGGCTCGGGGTATGGCGCTGGGCATGACCGCCCATGCTGTCGGCACGGCGGTGGCGATGCAGGAAAGTGAAGAATGTGGCGCCTTCGCGGCGCTGGCGATGAGTCTGATGGGCGTGGCCACGGCGGTGTTGCTGCCGTTGGCGGTGTCGATGGTGGTGTAAGGAAATGTCTATGAGTCTGCCGCTTTTCCCACTCAATACAGTGCTGTTTCCCGGCTGCATCCTCGACTTGCAGATTTTCGAGGCGCGCTACCTGGACATGATCGGTCGCTGCATGAAACAGGGCGGCGGCTTCGGCGTGGTCTGCATCCTGGAGGGCGAAGAAGTCGGCATTGCTCCGGCGGGGTACGCGCTGGTGGGGTGTGAGGCGCTGATCACCGATTTCAAGACACAGGACAATGGTCTGTTGGGGATTCGGGTTCAGGGTGGCCGGCGCTTCAACATTCTGCGCACCGAACTGCAACGTGATCAGTTGATCGTGGCAGAGGTCGAGTGGCTCGACGAGGAGCCGGAACAGCCGCTGCAGGACGAGGATGCCGATCTGGTGGCATTGCTCAAGGCCTTGGCTGAACACCCGATGGTCGAAGCGCTGAACATGGGAACCGAAGCGACCGGTCAGCAATCGCTGGCCAATCAGCTGGCTTACCTGTTGCCGTTCGCCGAACTGGACAAGATCGACCTGCTGCAACTCGATGATCCGCAACAGCGGCTGGATGCGATCCAGGCGCTGCTGGACGAGTTGCAGGGCGAGCTGTTTGCCTGAGGCTGGTTAATAGGCGTACCGCAGCATCGTATGCGGCAAATGCCGCAACACAAAGAACCCGAACAGAGCCACCAGCGACGGCAAGATCAGCCACCAGACCTTCGGTGGCATGGAATTGAGCTGAACCTTGCGCTGGCTCAGCCACAGGCTGGCCGCGCAGACGCAGGCCGCCAGCATCGCACCGGCCAATACATCGGTTGGCCAGTGCGCGCCGAGATAAACCCGCGACAGGGCAATCGCCAGCGCTGGCAAACAAGCCACCAGCAACCAGGTCAGACGCATCCGCGGCGGTTGTCCGCGTCCCGCCAGCACGGCCAGAGTCAGGAACAGCGCAAATGCGCCGGATGCATGACCGCTGGGCATGCTGTAGCTGGTCAGGGGATCGCTCAGCACTTCCGGCCGCACGCGGGCGAAAAAGCCTTTGGTCACGGTATTGGCCAGCGCAGTGCACAGCATCGTGCCGCAAGCGAATATCGCCTGGCGCCATTGTCGGGTGATCAGCAGAAGCGCCACCAGCAAGGCACTGAACAGCAGCATGATGTGGAATTCGCCGATCAGCGTGAGGACGACGGCCACTTCATCGAGTGCGGGTTTGCGATGCTCCTGCACCAGGGCCATCACGCCTTGATCGAGCGCGGTCAGGTGTGGATAACCGACGAACAGCCCGGCGAGAATCAGCAGGCTCATCCCGGTAATGAAAACGGTGGCGTTGCGATGTCGGCGCAAACTGCTGGTTGCACTCAATCCGACCATCACGGCGATGGCGCCGGCGACGATCCCGGCCTCAGGCCAGAAACCTTCAGGCAGCGGCAGGCGGATCGCTGCCCCGGTGGCCCAACCCGGCAGCAGATACGCCACCGACCAGCCCGCGCCAGCCAACAGGCTGACGGCGAAGAAACGCGGGAAGGGCATGTCGAACATGCCGGCCACCATCGGCAGCATCGGGCGCAACGGGCCGATAAAGCGTCCGACCAACAGGCTGGCGATGCCGTAGCGCTGGAAGTATGACTCCGCCCCGGCGATCCACTCGGGGTGATGACGCAAACCTGGCAGGCGCCGGATGTTCTGGTGGAAGTGGCGCCCCAGGAAATACGACACCACATCGCCCAACACGCCGGCGAGGAAACCCAGCAATAGCGTTTCACTCAGCGACAACGCCCCACTGCCTGCCAGTACCGCGACGGCAAACAGCAACACCGTGCCGGGCACGATCAGGCCGGCAATCGCCAGGCATTCGACAAAGGCCACGATGAAAACCGCCGCCGCCAGCCATTGCGGGTTGACCGTCAGCCACCCGGTCACGCTATCGAGCCATTGGCCCATAAAGACAACTCCATTGAATGTTCAGTTGATCCTGTTGAGAACACATCACTCTGAATACACCCGCTCCCACAGGAGTCAGTGTTGGTCAGCATTCAGCCCAGCATAAAATAGTCGCGCCCTTCGACCTGACCCCGTCGCAGCGGGTTCCGTGTGCACCAGGCAGCGTAGGCCGAGTCGACAAAGCGGTACATCAGATGTTCATCTCGTCCATGGGGGATGCCCAGGCGCGTGGTCTGGATAACGTGGGCAGGGGACTGGCCGACATCTTCAACCAGCAGCACCTCGTGGTCGAAGCGCTTGGCATCCCAGACCGGTACCTTCAGCCCCAACGACTTGCACAGCAGGGTTTGCCCGGCGCAGAGCTTTTGCGGTGGGCGAGGGCGGCCCCGGGCGTCGGGGTTGTTCAACAGCATCTGCGCCAGGCTCGCCGGGCCGCTCACGTCGTCGACCCACGGGTAAGCCGATTTGATCAGCACTGCGTTGCCCGGACCTTGGGCGCTGAAGTTCAGGGAGTCGCCACCCCGGGCGTAATACATATAAATGTGACCGCCATCCAGAAACAAAGCCTTACGTTTTTCTGTGTAGCCGAGCGACGCATGACTGCCTTTTTCGGCGCAGTAATAGGCTTCGGTTTCAATGATCCTTGCGCTGAGCCACAGTCCGTTGACCCGATGCCGAATGACTTTCCCGAGCAGGTCCCGGGCAAGAATTTGCGCGTCGCGGTCGAAAAATGCGTCCGCAAGGCCCGTGGGCAGGCTCATGGCGGACGTTCGGACAGTCAGATTGGACATGATGAACAGTGTTTATCAGGGCTGATTGAGTGGTGATGATAACAATTTGCAGCTTAAACCCGGCTGAACGTCGGCAATTTGCTCTCCATTTCGACCATCCGCCCGTCACCGCTGTTAGTCAGGAGGCACGACAGCTATAATCTGCCGCTTTACTCTTTACCAAGACCTTAGAAAAGACCACGCCCAGACCATGACTGAGTCCGTTCTTGACTACATGACCCGCTTGGGTCGCGCCGCCCGCGAAGCTTCCCGCGTGATTGGCCGCGCCAGCACTGCGCAGAAAAACCGCGCCTTGCAGGCCGCCGCCAACGCACTGGACGCCGCCCGCGCCGAGTTGACCGCAGCCAATGAGCTGGACTTGGCAGCCGGCCGCGCCAACGGTCTTGAACCGGCTTTGCTTGAACGCCTGGCGCTGACGCCGGCGCGTATCGACGGCATGATCGTCGGTTTGCGCCAGGTGGCCGCGCTGCCGGACCCGGTCGGAGCGATCCGTGACATGAGTTTCCGTCCGTCGGGTATCCAGGTCGGCAAGATGCGCGTGCCCTTGGGCGTCATCGGGATCATTTACGAATCCCGTCCGAACGTCACCATCGATGCCGCCAGCCTGTGCCTGAAATCCGGCAACGCGACCATTCTGCGTGGCGGGTCGGAAGCCATTCATTCCAATCGTGCCATCGCTGCCTGTATCCAGCGCGGACTGGCCGAGGCCGAATTGCCGGCCGCGGTGGTGCAAGTGGTCGAAACCACTGACCGTGCCGCCGTCGGCGCGCTGATCACCATGCCCGAATACGTCGATGTCATCGTGCCTCGCGGCGGTCGCGGCCTGATCGAGCGCGTCAGTCGAGATGCTCGCGTGCCAGTGATCAAACACCTGGACGGCATTTGCCACGTTTACGTCAGCGAACACGCGGACCTGGCGAAGGCCCAGCGCATCGCGTTCAACGCCAAAACTTACCGTTACGGCATCTGCGGTGCCATGGAAACGCTGCTCGTCGACCAAACCGTCGCCAAAGATTTTCTTCCGGCGATGGCGGCCCAGTTCCGCGAGAAAGGTGTCGAGCTGCGTGGCTGTGAACGCACCCGGGCAATCATCGATGCCGTGCCGGCCACCCTCGATGACTGGAGTACCGAGTACCTCGACGCGATTCTGTCGATCCGCGTGGTCGACGGGCTGGAACAGGCTATCGAGCACATCAACCATTACGGCTCGCACCACACCGATTCGATTGTCAGCGAACACCAGGGCGACACCCGGCGTTTCGTGGCTGAAGTCGATTCGTCGTCGGTGATGATCAACACTCCGACCTGCTTTGCCGATGGCTTCGAATACGGATTGGGTGCCGAGATCGGCATTTCTACTGATAAGCTGCACGCCCGCGGCCCGGTCGGCCTCGAAGGACTGACCTGCGAGAAGTACATCGTGGTCGGTGATGGCCAGTTGCGCGGACAGGAGCCGGTCTGACTTGGGCGACTTCGACCCGTCAGCCCCGTCGACCGTCAGCGAGCCAGTGCCTCGCCGTATTGGCGTGCTGGGTGGAACGTTCGACCCGGTGCACATCGGTCATTTGCGCGGTGCGCTGGAAGTTGCCGAGACCCTGGGCCTCGATGAGCTGCGCCTGACACCGAGTGCCAGGCCGCCCCATCGGAATACGCCGCAGGTGTCGGCGAAGGACCGTCTGGCGATGGTCGAGTGCGCGGTGGCCGGTGTGGCACCGTTGGTGGTGGACGCCCGCGAATTGCAGCGGGACAAACCGTCCTACACCATTGATACCCTGGAGTTGATGCGTGCCGAAATGGCCGCCGAGACCCAGGTTTTTCTGCTTTTGGGCTGGGACGCATTTTGCGGCCTGCCCACTTGGCACCGCTGGGAAGAGTTGCTCCAGCATTGCCATATCCTGGTGTTGCAACGCCCGGATGCCGACAGCGAACCGCCGGATGCCTTGCGCAACCTGCTGGCAGCGCGCTCGGTGAGCGACCCGCTGGCCCTCAAAGGGCCGAGCGGACAGATTGCATTCGTCTGGCAGACACCGCTCGCGGTATCCGCCACCCAGATCCGTCAACTGCTGGCCAGCGGTAAGTCGGTACGTTTCCTGGTGCCCGACGCGGTCCTGGCCTACATCGATGCGCACGGACTCTACCGTGCGTCGAACTGAATAGGAGTGCCTCAAGGCACGTGGCAACAACGTGTATTGAAGCGCCCGAACAAACGAGCAAAACGAGTTTTTTATGACGAACAACGAAGTAAACAAAGTTAAGCGCAAAGGCACGTTCAAGAGTGCCCCGCTGCCTGAAAAAGTCCTGGCTGCCGAGCCGCCTAAAGGCGACGAACTGGTCAAGATCGCGGTAGCGGCCCTGGAAGACGTCAAGGCCCAGGACGTTCTGGTCATCGACGTTCGCGACAAGCAGAGCATCACCGACTACATGATCATCGCCACCGGTACCTCCAACCGCCAGATCGGCGCGATGCTGGACAAGGTTCGCGAAGCCGTCAAAGCCTTGGGCATCAAGCCGCTGGGTGAAGAAGGCAAGGGCGACAGCGACTGGGTGCTGCTGGACATGGACGACGTGATCGTCCACATGATGACCTCCAACGCCCGTCAGTTCTACGACCTGGAGCGCCTGTGGAAAGGCGCCGAGCAGAGCCGTGCCGCCGACGGCAAACACCACAGTCCTGAAGTTGGTCACGAGCATTTCAACAAGCTCAACAAAGACCAGGAATAAGGAACGGCTGTGCGACTGCGACTGATCGCCGTCGGTTCCCGCATGCCCAAGTGGGTGGAAGAAGGCTGGCATGAATATGCCAAGCGTCTTCCGTCCGAGCTGGCGCTGGAACTGGTGGAAATACCGCTCAATACCCGGGGCAAGAACGCCGACGTGGCGCGCTTTATCCGTCAGGAAGGCGAAGCCATGCTGGCCAAGGTCGGGCCGAACGAGCGTATTGTCACCCTCGAAGTCCACGGCAAGCCCTGGAGTACCGAGCAACTGGCGGTGGAACTCGATCGCTGGCGGCTGGACTCGCGCACTGTCAATTTCATGGTCGGTGGCCCCGAGGGGCTGGCGCCGGAAGTCTGTGCCCGCGCCGATCAGCGTTGGTCGCTCTCGCCGTTGACGTTGCCGCATCCTTTGGTGCGCATCCTCATCGGCGAACAGCTGTATCGTGCCTGGACAGTTCTGTCCGGCCACCCTTACCACAAGTAGTTCTGCCCTCATGCCTCAGCCGATCCGCATCAAGGACCACGAAAAAGACGCCCGTCTGGTGCGTGGCCGCGTCGTGTTCGGGGCAATTGCCGTGGTGGTGCTGATTGGCGTGCTGATCGCGCGTCTGTATTTCCTTCAGGTGATCCAGTACGACTACCACTCGACCCTGTCGGAAAACAACCGCGTCCACGTACAACCGATTCCGCCGACTCGCGGCTTGATTTTCGACCGCAACGGCGTGGTGATCGCCGACAACCGGCCGAGTTTCAGCCTGAGCATGACCCGCGAGCGGTCCGGCGACTGGCAGCAAGTGCTCGACGTCATCGTCGAAGTATTGGAGATGACGCCCGAGGACCGGGTGATTTTCGAAAAGCGCATGCGTCAGGGACGTCGGCCGTTCGAGCCGGTGCCGATCCTGTTTGAGCTGACCGAAGAACAGATTGCCCGGATCGCCGTCAACCAGTTCCGCCTGCCAGGCGTGGAAGTGGTGGCGCAACTGGTTCGCCACTATCCGCAGGGCGCGCACTTTGCGCACTCGGTGGGTTACATGGGGCGGATCAACGAGAAAGAGCTCAAGACCCTCGACCCGGTCAATTACAGCGGCACCCATCACATCGGCAAAACCGGTATCGAACGCTTTTACGAGCCCGAACTGCACGGCCAGGTGGGTTACGAAGAAGTCGAAACTAACGCTCGGGGCCGCGTTTTGCGGGTACTCAAGCGTACCGATCCGATTCCCGGCAAGGACATCGTGCTGAGCCTGGACATCAAGTTGCAGGAAGCCGCTGAAGCCGCACTTGGCGGGCGGCGCGGCGCTGTCGTGGCGCTGGACCCGAAAACCGGTGAAGTGCTGGCGATGGTCAGCCAACCGAGTTTCGATCCGAACCTGTTCGTCACCGGCATCAGCTTCAAGGCCTATTCCGAACTGCGCGATTCCATCGACCGGCCGTTGTTCAACCGCGTTCTGCGCGGCCTGTATCCACCTGGATCGACGATCAAGCCAGCGGTGGCGATTGCCGGTCTTGACGCGGGCGTGGTGACAGCGTCGAGCCGGGTATTCGATCCGGGCTACTACATGCTGCCCAACTACGACCACAAGTATCGCAACTGGAACCGCACCGGCGACGGCTTCGTCGACCTCGATACGGCGATCATGCGTTCCAACGACACCTACTTCTATGACCTGGCGCACAAGCTGGGGATCGATCGGCTGTCGGCCTACATGACCAAGTTCGGCATCGGCCAGAAAGTCTCTCTGGACATGTTCGAAGAGTCGCCTGGCTTGATGCCGTCCCGCGAGTGGAAGCGTGCGACCCGCCGTCAGGCATGGTACCCGGGCGAAACGCTGATTCTCGGGATTGGTCAGGGCTATATGCAATCGACTCCGTTGCAGTTGGCCCAGGCCACCGCGCTGGTGGCCAACAAAGGCATCTGGAATCGCCCGCATCTGGCCAAGACCATCGAAGGCGCGAAGCCGGTGGATGAAAATCCCATGCCGGACATTATCCTGCGCGACCCGTCGGACTGGACCAAGGTCAACCACGGCATGCAGCAGGTCATGCATGGCGCCCGGGGCACCGCGCGCAAGGCTTCGATCGGTGCGCAGTACCGGATCGCCGGCAAGAGCGGTACGGCTCAGGTGGTGGCGATCAAGCAAGGCGAGAAGTACGACCGCTCCAAGGTTCAGGAGCGCCACCGTGACCACGCTTTGTTCGTCGGCTTTGCGCCGGCCGACGACCCGAAAATCGTGGTGTCGGTGATGGTGGAGAACGGCGAGTCCGGCTCCGGCGTGGCAGCGCCCGTGGTGCGTCAAGTCATGGACGCCTGGTTGCTCGATGAGAGCGGTCATCTGAAAGCCGAATACGCCAGTCCTATCAGCGCGGAGGCTACGGCCCGTGAAGAATAATTTCGATCGCATGCTTTCCAGCGAGGATGTGATGCGTCGCCGGGCGACGTTGTTGCAACGCATGCACATCGACGGCCCTTTGCTGATCCTGCTGTTGACCCTCGCCGCCGGCAGCCTGTTCGTGTTGTATTCGGCCAGTGGCAAAAGTTGGGATCTGCTGGGCAAACAAGCCACCTCGTTCGGTATTGGCCTGGTGGCGATGATCGTCATCGCCCAATTCGAACCGCGATTCATGGCGCGTTGGGTGCCGCTGGGCTACGTGGTCGGCGTGATGCTGTTGCTGGTGGTGGACATCATGGGCCACAACGCCATGGGCGCGACACGCTGGATCAATATTCCCGGGGTGATCCGCTTCCAGCCCTCGGAGTTCATGAAAATCCTGATGCCGGCGACTATCGCCTGGTATCTGTCCAAACGCAGTCTGCCACCGCAGCTTAAACACGTGGGCGTCAGCCTGATGCTGATCGGCGTGCCGTTCATTTTGATTGTGCGGCAACCGGACCTCGGCACCTCGCTGCTGATCCTGGCCGGTGGTGCATTCGTGCTGTTCATGGGTGGCCTGCGCTGGCGCTGGATTCTCAGCGTACTGGCCGCAACGGTGCCCGTGGCCATCGCCATGTGGTTCTTCGTCATGCACGATTACCAGAAGCAGCGGGTCCTGACGTTCCTCGACCCTGAGAGTGATCCGCTGGGCACTGGCTGGAACATCATTCAGTCGAAGGCCGCCATCGGTTCCGGCGGCGTGTTCGGCAAGGGGTGGCTATTGGGCACACAGTCGCACCTGGACTTTCTCCCGGAAAGCCATACCGACTTCATCATTGCGGTCATGGGCGAAGAGTTCGGTCTGGTGGGCATTTGCGCGCTGCTGTTGATCTACCTGCTGTTGATCGGGCGCGGGCTGGTGATTACCGCCCAGGCCCAGACATTGTTCGGCAAGTTGCTGGCCGGCGCGCTGACCATGACGTTTTTTGTTTATGTTTTCGTCAATATCGGTATGGTCAGCGGCCTGTTGCCTGTCGTGGGGGTGCCGTTGCCGTTCATTAGCTACGGAGGAACTTCGCTGGTGACGCTGCTGTCAGCGTTTGGGGTTTTGATGTCGATCCATACCCATCGTAAGTGGATCGCACAGGTTTGAATAAGGTGAAGAGTTCAATGCAAGTAATGCGTGGCTGGGCGACTCGATACGCGCCGTGGGTCGGCCTGGTAAGCATCCTTGGCACTGCGCAGGAAGCGTTTGCCGGCGATTACGAAGGCACACCGCAAGTGGCCGAATTCGTCGGTGAAATGACCCGCGACTACGGTTTCGCCGGTGAACAGTTGATGGGCGTGTTTCGCGAAGCCGAGCGCAAACAGTCGATCCTGGACGCTATTTCGAAACCCGCCGAGCGGGTCAAGCAGTGGAACGAATATCGCCCGATGTTCATCACCGACGCGCGTATCGCCCGTGGCGTGGATTTCTGGCGCCAGCACGAAGCGGTGCTGGCCCGGGCTGAACAGGAATACGGCGTGCCGGCTCAGGTGATCGTGTCGATCATCGGCGTCGAAACCTTTTTCGGTCGCAATACCGGCAATTTCCGGGTAATCGATGCGTTGTCGACCCTGGGTTTCGACTATCCTCCCCGTGCCGAATTTTTCCGCAAGGAATTGCGTGAGTTCCTGCTGCTGGCGCGTGAAGAGCAGGTCGACCCGTTGACCCTCAAAGGCTCCTACGCCGGGGCCATGGGGCTGCCGCAGTTCATGCCCAGCAGCTTTCGCGCCTATGCGGTGGACTTCGACGGTGACGGCCACATCAATATCTGGAACAACCCGGACGATGCCATCGGCAGCGTCGCCAGCTACTTCAAGCGCCATGGCTGGGTTGCCGGCGAACCGGTGGTCAGTCGCGCCGATGTGCGGGGCGAGCAGGTCGATGCAGGTTTGACCACCGGCATCGAGCCGACTAAAACCGTTGGAGAGTTGCGGGCCTTGGGCTGGTCAAGTCATGATGCGCTGCGCGATGATATGCCGGTTACCGCTTTCCGGCTGGAAGGCGACAAGGGGCCTGAATACTGGATGGGCCTGAAGAATTTTTACGCGATAACGCGATATAACCGCAGCGTGATGTACGCCATGGCCGTACATCAACTGTCTGAACAGCTGGTCCAAGCACGGGGCGTCAAGTAATGCGGGCATTGCCTATGAATAAACCCCTGAAGCTGATGGCACTTGCCGCGTTGGCAGTGCTGGTCGCCAGTTGTTCGACCAGCCGCCCGCCGGCCCAGAAGTCTCCCACGACCGTGCGCTCGACGCCGGGGCTGGACATCAACCGGGCACACAAGGATGGCGCACCGTGGTGGGATGTCGACGTTTCGCGCATCCCGGATGCCACGCCGACCCTGCACACCGGTCCATACAAGGCCAACCCTTACACGGTGCTGGGCAAAACCTATTTCCCGATTCAAGAATCCAAGACCTACGTACAGTCCGGTACGGCGTCCTGGTACGGCACCAAGTTCCACGGTCAGAACACCGCCAACGGCGAAGTGTATGACCTGTACGGCATGAGTGCTGCACACAAGACCTTGCCATTGCCAAGTTACGTTCGGGTGACCAACCTGGACAACAACAAGACCGTGATCCTGCGCGTCAACGACCGCGGGCCGTTCTATTCGGACCGCATCATCGATTTGTCCTACGCGGCCGCCAAGAAACTCGGTTATGCCGAAACCGGCACTGCGCGGGTCAAGGTCGAAGGCATCGATCCGCAGCAATGGTGGGCCGCCAAGGGCCGTCCGGCGCCTTTAATGCTCAACGAGCCGCAAGTCGCGCAGAATAGCGCGCCGGTCATCACGGCTTCGGCCGGTACAGTCGAACAATGGACTCCGCCGCCGCAGCAACACGCCGCCGCCGTTGTTCCTGTTCAAATCGATGCAAAAAAAAACGCTTCTGCACCAGCGTCTGGCCAGTATCTGCAGGTGGGCGCCTTCGCCAACCCGGACGCTGCCGAGCTGCTGAGGTCGAAGCTCAGCGGGATGGTGAGCGCTCCGGTGTTCATCAGCTCGATCGTGCGCAATCAGCAGACCCTGCATCGGGTGCGCCTGGGGCCAATCGGTTCACCGGGTGAAATCCAGCAAGTGCAGAACAGCGTGCGCCTGGCCAACCTCGGTTCGCCTAGCGTCGTGACCGAGTAAGCCACTGAGTAACACGTAGAACCTGATTGACGGTTCATCTGCGGTTTTGGGGGGTGAACCAGGTTGTTGGCTCGTCGAAGAACAAAAGCCCGGCAAAGGGTGGCTGGAGTGAGCAACTGAACACGCGATAACCCGTTAGAAGGTTATTTGATTAGTTTTGCCTTCGGGCAGTTTCCATTAGCGATTTCGAGAGACGGATGAACATCACCACCTTTGCCAAACGCCTGTGCCTTCTAGTCCCGCTGCTCCTCTCGCCAGCCGCTTTCGCGGTCGAGATGATGCCGTCCCCACCGCAACTGGCCGCCAAGGCCTACGTGCTCATGGACGCCAGCAGCGGCAACGTGCTGGTCGAAAACAATGGTGACCAGCGTCTGCCGCCAGCCAGCCTGACCAAGCTGATGACCGCGTACATCGCGACGCTGGAAATCCGTCGTGGCCAGATCGGTGAAAACGATCCGGTCACCGTCAGCGAAAACGCCTGGCGTACCGGTGGTTCGCGGATGTTCATCAAGGTCGGCTCGCAAGTCACTGTCAGCGACCTGCTGCACGGCATCATCATTCAGTCGGGCAACGACGCCAGTGTTGCGCTCGCCGAGCACATCGCCGGCAGCGAAGACGCGTTCGCCGACATGATGAACAAAACCGTTGGCGACCTGGGCATGACCAACAGCCACTTCATGAACCCGACCGGTCTGCCGAACCCTGAGCACTACTCGTCGGCTCACGACATGGCCGTGCTGGCTCGCGCAATCATCCACGAAGACCCGGCTCACTACGCGATCTACTCGCAGAAAGAGTTCTTCTGGAACGGCATCAAACAGCCGAACCGTAACCTGCTGCTGTGGCGCGACAAGACGGTCGACGGTCTGAAAACCGGCCACACCGACGAAGCCGGCTACTGCATGGTGTCCTCGGCCGTGCGTGATGGCATGCGTCTGATCGCCGTGGTGTTCGGCACCAACAGCGAAGTGGCTCGCGCCGCCGAGACCCAGAAGCTGCTGACCTACGGGTTCCGCTTCTTCGAAACCCAGACCTTCTATCAGAAAGGCGCCGAGCTGGCTCAGGCTCCTGTCTGGAAAGGCGCCACCAATCAAGTCAAGGCCGGCCTGGCCCAAGACCTGACCATGACCCTGCCCAAAGGCCAGCTGAAAAAGCTCGCTGCCAGCATGACCATGAACCCGCAGCTGGTTGCGCCAATCGCCAAGGGCGACGTGATCGGTAAAGTCGAAGTCAAACTGGACGAAAAAGTCGTGCACAGCGCCGACCTGATCGCTCTGGACGGCGTCGAAGAGGGTGGTATCTTCCGCCGCATGTGGGATAGCATCCGTCTATTCTTCTACGGCTTGTTCAACTGATAGTGTGCACCTGCAAGGCCCTGCGCTGATCCGGCGCGGGGCCTTGCCGTCGCCACGGCTTACGCTTACGAGGCCGTTTCGCCATGACCGATACCGAAGTAAAGGCGCCCAAGATCGAATTCCCTGCCACTGATTACCCGGTCAAGGTGATCAGCGACACGGGTGTGGGCAACAAGGACAAGATCATCGACATCGTCCGCAAACACGCCAAGATCAATGATGAGCGTGTTGACGAGCGTCAAAGCAGCAACGGTAAATACACCACCATCCAGTTGCACATCGTCGCGACCGACCAGGACCAGCTGTACAACATCAACAGCGAACTGCGGGCCACCGGTTTCGTGCACATGGTGCTGTGATGTCCGGCACGCTGGGCTTTCGCGAGCTCGGCCAGATGGCTTACGAGCCGGTCTGGCATGCCATGCAACGCTTCACCAACGAACGCGGCAGCAGTGCGCCCGACGAGATCTGGCTGGTCGAGCACCCGCCGGTGTTCACGCAGGGCCAGGCCGGCAAGGCCGAGCATTTGCTGTTGCCGGGAGATATTCCGGTGGTGCAGGTCGACCGGGGTGGGCAAGTCACGTACCACGGCCCCGGGCAACTGGTGGCTTACCTGTTGCTCGACGTGCGCAAGCTGGGTTTTGGTGTACGTGACCTGGTGAGCCGCATGGAGTCATGCCTGATCGAGCTGCTTGCCAGCTACGGCGTGACCGCGGTGGCCAAACCGGACGCGCCGGGTGTTTATGTCGACGGTGCGAAAATCGCTTCCCTGGGTCTGCGGATCCGCCACGGTTGTTCCTTTCATGGCCTGGCCTTGAATGTGGACATGAACCTGGAGCCGTTTCGACGGATTAATCCCTGCGGCTACGCCGGGCTGGCGATGACCCAGCTGAGCGATCACGCAGGATCGATTGAATTTGCCGAGGTAAGTGCCCGGCTGCGCGCGCAGCTCGTCAAACACCTCGACTATGCTGAGCAGACGACCCTAACGGGCGGAATCGACTGATATGACTACTGATGCAGTGCAAACCATGATCCCGACGCAGGATGTTACCGAGCGTCCGGCCCCGCGTGCCAAGGTTGAAGCCGGCGTTAAGCTGCGCGGCGCCGAGAAGGTTGCACGCATTCCGGTAAAGATCATTCCGACCACCGAACTGCCGAAAAAGCCTGACTGGATCCGCGTGCGCATCCCGGTATCCCCGGAAGTCGACCGCATCAAGGCGCTGTTGCGCAAGCACAAGCTGCACAGCGTGTGCGAAGAAGCGTCCTGCCCGAACCTGGGCGAGTGCTTCTCCGGTGGCACCGCAACCTTCATGATCATGGGCGACATCTGCACCCGTCGCTGCCCGTTCTGCGACGTCGGCCACGGCCGTCCGAAGCCACTGGACGTCAACGAGCCGCAAAGCCTGGCCATTGCCATCGCCGACTTGCGCCTGAAATACGTGGTGATCACTTCGGTAGACCGCGACGACCTGCGTGACGGTGGTGCCCAGCACTTCGCCGACTGCATCCGTGAAATCCGCAAGCTGTCGCCAAACGTGCAGCTGGAGACGCTGGTCCCGGATTACCGTGGCCGCATGGACATCGCCCTGCAGATCACCGCCGCCGAGCCGCCGGATGTGTTCAACCACAACCTGGAAACCGTGCCGCGCCTGTACAAGGCTGCGCGTCCGGGTTCGGACTATCAGTGGTCGCTGACCCTGCTGCAACGTTTCAAGCAGATGATGCCGCACATTCCGACCAAGTCCGGCCTGATGCTGGGTCTGGGCGAAACCGATGAAGAAGTCATCGAAGTCATGAAGCGCATGCGCGAGCACGACATCGACATGCTGACCCTGGGTCAATACCTGCAACCTTCGCGCAGTCACTTGCCGGTCCAACGTTTCGTGCACCCGGACACCTTCGCCTGGTTCGCCGAGGAAGGTTACAAGATGGGCTTCAAGAACGTCGCTTCCGGTCCGCTGGTACGCTCGTCGTACCACGCCGACGAGCAGGCGAAGCTGGTCAAGGCCGAGCTGATGTCGTCCTGATCCGCTGAAAAGAAACAAAATCCGCCCGCAAGGCATCAAGGCTTGCGGGCGTTTTTTTTGGCATGCCCACGGCCACTGGCGTTTTTTCCTGCAACCTGCGGGGCGACGATCCCTCTTCTGTTTGTCCCCGTTCCTGACTACTGTGTGCTCAAGTGTTCACGCAGGGAGATTCACGGATGACCGTTCGACCGACTCACACGCTTTGTCCTCACACCCCGGTTCCGGCCTTGCCGTCGGAAGGGGTGATCGCTGTCATTGCGCCTGCCGGGCCGGCACCGCTGGACACGGACAAAGCCGTGCAATGGATGCGCGCCCGCGGCTATACGCTGAAGGTGTTTCCGGGCGTCTATGAGCGGGACGGCTACCTCGCCGGGAGCGATGATGTGCGCCTCAATGACTTGCACGCGGCGTTCGCCGACAGCGAAGTCGACGCCATCATTTGCTTGCGCGGTGGTTATGGCACGCCGAGGTTGCTCGATCGCATCGATTTCCAGCTGCTGCGCAGTAACGCCAAGCCCTTCATCGGCTACAGCGATATTACAGCGCTGCACTTGGCGATCAGTCGCTACGCGGGATTTGTGACATTTCACGGCCCGTTGCTCAACGCCGATCTGCTGGGTGGCCGGCAAAAGCCGACCGAGCCTTCTTTTTTCAACATGCTGCGAGGGCAGGTCAAGGCGGGTAGCTTATTGGCCCATCCGGCGGCCTATCCCTTGACCACGATTGAACCAGGCATCGCCCATGGGCGTTTACTGGGGGGCAATCTGTCGATGATCGCCGCGACCATGGGCACGCCCTACGAAATGGATGCCGAGGGCGTCATTCTGTTCATTGAAGACATCAACGAGCCGCTGTATCGCATCGACCGTCTGCTGACTCACCTGCGACTGGCCGGCACGCTGGGCAAGTTGCGTGGGGTGTTGGTGGGTGATGTGGCGGGGGTTGAGGTGCCGGCGCTGGAGCAGTTGCTCAAGCAAATGTTCGGGCCGTTGCGGATTCCGGTGTTGTCCGGATGGCGCAGCGGTCATTGCGATCCGAACCTGACGCTGCCGATGGGGGCGCTGGTCAGGCTGGATGCAGGGAACAAGGAGTTGGTGGTGGAGCAGGATGTGGTGATCAAGCCTTAGGTGTTTGTCGCCTGATAGACAGCTTTCGCGGGCAAGCCTCGCTCCTACAGGTTGCGAAAACCCTTTAGGAACGAGGCTTGCCCGCGTTGCTTTCAGCGGTTGCGCAAACCTTCCAGCAACTTGTGCGTCGGGTATCCGTCCGCCGGCCAGCCAAACGACTGCTGGGCACTTCGAATCGCTTTGCGGGTGTTGGCGCCGATTATGCCGTCGGCGGTACCCGCATCGTAATTCTGTGCGCTCAGCAGGTTTTGCAGCTCGATCCGCTCAGTTCGGCTCAGCGGCAAATCATCCTTTGGCCAAGTGCCGCTGATCAGGCCCGCGCCATTGAATCGCTCGGACAACAGGCTGACGCCCAGGGCGTAGGACGATGAGTTGTTGTATTTGAGAATGGCGCGGAAGTTGTCCAGCACCAGGAAGGCCGGGCCACGGTAGCCCGCTGGCAGCAGCAGCGCTGCGGACAAGTGTTCGGAACCTGCCGGGACTTGGCGGCCGTTGGGCAGCGAGACGCCCAGTTGCTGCCATTCGGCGACGCTCTTGCGGATTGTGCCGTCGGCCAGCACGTAGTTGAAACTGCCCGGCAATTGCACTTCAAAGCCCCACGGTTGGCCTCTCTGCCATCCGGAGCTTTGCAGATAGTGCGCGGTCGAGGCCAGGGCGTCGGTGGCGCTGCCCCAGATGTCGCGTCGGCCGTCACCATCGAAATCCACGGCGTGAGTGTTGTAGGTGGTCGGGATGAACTGGGTCTGGCCCATGGCGCCAGCCCAGGAGCCGAGCATTTTTTCTGGCTCGATATCACCCTGTTGCAGAATTTGCAGCGCAGCAATCAATTGCGCGTGGGCGAATCCTGGGCGACGACCTTCGTAAGCCAGGGTTGCCAACGAATTGATCACTGACTTGCTGCCCTGGAACTGGCCGAAGTTGCTTTCCATGCCCCACACGGCAACGAGGGCCTGACGATCAACGCCATAACGCTGTTCGATGCTCTGCAGGATGTCGGCGTACTGTTCGACCAGTGCCTGGCCTTTGCGAACCCGCAGCGGCGACACGGCGCCATCGAGGTATTCCCACACCGGTTTTGCGAATTCCGGTTGGCTGCGATCGGCACGAATCACGCTGGAGTCGAGGCTGACATTGGCAAAGGCGCGGTCGAACAGGTCGGCACGAATGCCGGCGGCCAGGGCATCCTTGCGGAAACCGGCCTGCCATTCGGCGAAGGTCTGGGTCGGCTGGATGTCGAGGTTTTCACCGTTCGGTACCACCGGCGGTACAACCGCGGGGGCGGTGGCGACTGGCAGGGTCTTCAATGGCTGGGCGTCGGCGGCGGTGGGTTTTTCCGCGCAGGCGACTAGCAAAACGAGGCTGGAGGCAGCAATCAATTGGCGCAGGTGCCAACGACGGGAAAGACAAAGGGGCATGCACGGGTCCAGGGAAAACGGATCAGGTGCAGACCTTAACATGTTGAGCGGATGCATGCCTTTCAGGCTGCCAGAAAGTAAGAAGCCTCCCAGTTGTCAGACTGGAAGGCTTCGCGGCGGTAGCTGCCTTTGCCCTTGCCGGCTCGTTCCTGACGGCTGCGGAACAATGGCTGGGCGATGATGGATTTGGCCTTGTTGGGGCCGCGTTTGGACGGCTTTTTGCTCATGATGGACTCTCGCAAGTAAAGGTTTTTTGCGGGGCAAATCATCGGCTCAAGCGAGGCTTCTGTCTAGTCCCTAGGTTGTGCAGGAAATGTGAATCGTGGCGAGGGAGCTTGCTCCCGCTCGGCTGCGCAGCAGTCGCAAATGGGCAAGCGGGGCTTTTCTGAAGAAACGCGATGGGTGGACTGGGTCGCTTCGCAACCCGGCGGGAGCAAGCTCCCTCGCCACAAAAGCGTTACTCGGCAGGCAACGTCAAACGCTGGCCAGCCATCAACAGCGTCAACCGACTCAAGCTCATCCACGGCGAACCCGCCGCCTGGCCCTTGATCTGCGCGTCGATGCGTTGCGCTTCCAACAGCAACTGCGCCCAACGTGGCGCCGAGTAGCGTTGCAAGGCTTTGCTCATCAGCGGTTTACGTTTGTCCCAAACCGGTGGTTTGGCCTGGCTGAAGGCTTTGTCCAGCGGCGTACCCTGGCTGTATTGCAACGAAATGTTGGCCAGCAGTCGCAGCTCGCGAGCCAAAGCCCAGAGGATCACCGGCGGCTCGACACCTTCACCGCGCAATCCTTCGAGCATGCGCAGGGCGTGGGCGGCCTCGCCGTTGAGGATCGCATCGGTCAACCCGAAGACATCGAATCGCGCACTGTCGGCTACCGCAGCCTGCACGGTTTCGACCGTGATTTGACCGCCCTCGGCCATCAGCTTGAGTTTTTCGATTTCCTGGGCCGCCGCCAGCAAATTGCCTTCGACCCGTGCGGCAATCAGTTCAACGGCGTCCTGGCTGGCAGACAAGCCAGCCTGGGACAAGCGCTGACGGATCCAGCTCGGCAACTGGCTGACATCCACCGGCCAGATTTGCACGAACTGGGTCTGCGCGCCTTCGACCAGTGCCTTGCCCCACTTGGTTTTCTGCGCACTGCCGTCGAGCTTGGGCAGGCTGATCAACAGCAGCGTGTCTTCGGCCGGCCGTGAGCAGTACTCGATGAGTGCGGCAGCGCCTTTGTCACCGGGCTTGCCTGAGGGCAGGCGCAGCTCCAGCAGGCGCTTTTCGGCGAACAGCGACATGCTCGCACCGGCTTGCAGCAACGTGCCCCAGTCGAAACTGGCGTCGGCGGCGAACACCTGGCGTTCATCGAAACCCTGTTGACGGGCGGCGGTGCGGATGGCGTCGGCGGCTTCCTGGCACAGCAAGGGGTCATCGCCGCTGATCACATAGACCGGCGCGAGGGCACCTTGCAGGTGTTTGGCGAGTTGGGCGGGTGCGAGTTTCATAAGAGAGGGCGAACGGGGCGCCTGAGCGCCCCGCAAGTCTTACTGCTGCGGCAGTTCGATAGGCGACTGACGCGGGGTTTCCGCTTCAGCCTTCTGCGCCGCTTCCAGGGCAGCGGCTTCGGCCTTGGCCTTGGCTTCGGCGGTCTGTTGCAGTTGGGCCAACTGGGTCGGCGTGATCTGCTGCAAGCGCAGCATCATGCGTTGCACCAGCTCGCGACGCATTTCCTTGCGCGCATCGGCGGCTTCCTGGTCAGACCCCACCAGGTTGTTGCCGTCGTGGATGAAGACCTTCTGTACTTCGAGCTTGTCGTCGATCAGCGACAGGTTGCCCTGGCTGAGGATCCTGTAGCTGAGCACGGTGTTCAACTGATACTCGCCCGTACGACCGGCGCCGGCATAGCTGAGGATGCGCTGGGATTCCTGTTCGTCGGCCAGGAACAGCTTGTAAGGCGCGCCGCTGTAGACCTTGACGCCGCTGCTTTGCAGAACCTGGCGCAGTTGGGTGACGGTGTCGCCGTAAGCGTTACGGGCGCTCAGGTCGAGTTCCGTGATTGCCAGTTCGGTGGTGCCGGTGCCGCGCAGCTGGAAACCGCAGGCGCTCAACAGGACCGCGAGGCCCATCACCAGCAAGTTGCGTTTGATCATTGTGTTGCTCCCCTTGAAACCATGTGGGCCGATCATGCGGCCCGAAAGGTTTTACTCAGCGCCAGGCATGGCCTGGCGCCCGATCCAATTAGCTGGCGACGATGTTGACCAGTTTCCCGGGCACCACAATCACTTTACGAATGGTCAGACCATCGACAAAGCGCAGCACGTTTTCGTTGGCGCGTGCGGCGGCTTCGACTTCTTCACGGGTCGCGGTGGCCGGCATTTCGATCTGGCCCCGCAGCTTGCCGTTGACCTGAATGACCAGCGTCAGGCTGTCCTGCACCAGTGCGCTGTCGTCCTGTACCGGCCAACCGGCGTCGATCACAGGGTCAGCGTGACCCAGCTGATTCCACAGCTCGTGGCTGATGTGCGGTGTAATCGGTGCCAGCAACAGCGTCACGGTTTCCAGGCCTTCGTGAATCAGTGCCCGATCCTGTTCGGTGGCTTGTGCGGCTTTTTCCAGAACGTTCATCAGCGTCATCACCTGGGCGATGGCGGTGTTGAATTTGTGGTTCTGGCCGACGTCCTGGCTGGCTTGCTTGATGGCCAGGTGGATCGAGCGACGCACGGCTTTCTGTTCGTCATTCAGGCTGGCAACGTCGAGTTTGCCCGGCAGGCCCTGGCTGACATGTGCCTGAGCCAGACGCCAGACGCGCTTGAGGAAACGGTGCGAACCTTCCACGCCGGAGTCGGACCATTCCGCGCTCATGTCGGGTGGCGAAGCGAACATCATGAACAGGCGGCAGGTGTCTGCGCCGAACTGGTCGATCATCGACTGTGGGTCGACGCCGTTGTTCTTTGACTTGGCCATCTTCTCGGTGCCGCCGATTTCCACCGGCAAACCGTCGGATTTCAATTTGGCGCTGATGACCTTGGCTTTGCTGTCGCGTTCGAGTTCAACGTCCGCCGGGTTGAACCAGGTGTAAGCACCGTTGGCTTCGCGGCGATAGTACGTCTCGGCGATCACCATGCCCTGGGTCAGCAGGTTCTTGAACGGCTCGTTGGAGCTCACCAGGCCTTCGTCGCGCATCAGCTTGTGGAAGAAGCGTGCGTAGAGCAGGTGAAGAATCGCGTGCTCGATACCGCCGATGTACTGATCCACCGGCAACCAGTGGTCGGCCGCCGATTTTTCCACCAGGCCACCTTCAAAGTGCGGCGAGGCGTAGCGCGCGTAGTACCACGAGGACTCGACGAAGGTGTCCATGGTGTCGGTTTCACGCTTGGCAGGCTGGCCGCATTTCGGGCAGCTGCATTCGTAGAACTCGGGCATGCGCGCCAGTGGCGAACCGGCGCCGTCCGGTACGACATCTTCCGGCAGCACGACGGGCAGTTGATCTTCCGGTACCGGAACGTCGCCGCAGGCCGCGCAGTGAATGATCGGGATCGGGCAGCCCCAGTAGCGCTGACGGCTGATGCCCCAGTCGCGCAGGCGGAATTGGGTGCGCGAGGCGCCCAGTGATTTCTTGATCAACGCCACTTCAATCGCGTCGAAAGCGCCGGCGAAGTCCAGGCCGTCAAACTCGCCGGAATTGATCAGCGTGCCGTGTTCGCCATAGGCGTCTTGCCATGGCGCCGGATTGGTGTCGCCAGCGCTGGTGCGCACCACCGATTTGACCGGCAGGTTGTACTTGTGGGCGAATTCGAAATCGCGCTCGTCGTGGGCCGGAACCGCCATGACCGCACCATCGCCGTAGTGCATCAGAACGTAGTTGGCGACCCACACCGGCAGTTTTTCGCCTGTCAGCGGGTGCTCGACGAACAGGCCGGTCGGCAGGCCTTTCTTCTCTTGAGTGGCAACGTCGGCTTCAGCCACGCTGCCGCCCTTGCATTCAGCGATGAACGCTTGCAGCTCAGGGTTGTTCTGTGCGGCCAGGGTAGCCAGGTGGTGCTCGGCAGCCACAGCGACGTAAGTCGCGCCCATCAAGGTGTCCGGACGGGTGGTGAATACCTTGAGTGTGCCGGCTTCGCCGATGGAATCGACGTTGTACGGGAACTGCACTTCCATGCCGCGGGACTTGCCGATCCAGTTGCGCTGCATGGTCTTGACCTGTTCAGGCCAGCCCGGCAGATCATCGAGACTCTCCAGCAGCTCATCCGCGTAGGCGGTGATCTTGAAGTAGTACATCGGGATTTCGCGCTTTTCGATCAGCGCGCCGGAGCGCCAGCCGCGACCGTCAATTACCTGTTCGTTGGCCAGTACCGTCTGGTCGACCGGGTCCCAGTTCACGGTGCCGCTTTTCTTGTAGATCACGCCTTTTTCGAACAGGCGAGTGAACAGCCATTGTTCCCAGCGGTAGTAATCGGGCTTGCAAGTGGTCACTTCACGCGACCAGTCCACCGCCAGGCCCAGGCTGCGCAGCTGGTTTTTCATGTAGGCGATGTTTTCGTAGGTCCACTTGGCGGGCGCTACGTTGTTCTTCATCGCGGCGTTCTCCGCCGGCATGCCGAAGGCGTCCCAACCCATCGGTTGCAGAACGTTCTTGCCTTGCATGCGCTGGTAGCGGGAGATCACGTCGCCGATGGTGTAGTTGCGCACGTGCCCCATGTGTAGCTTGCCGCTGGGGTAAGGGAACATCGACAGGCAGTAGTAAGTCTCCTTGCCTGGCTGTTCACTGACTTCAAAGGACTTTTGCTCGTCCCAGAACGACTGGGCGGCGGCTTCGATTTCACGGGGCTGATATTGTTCGTGCATGGCTACTTTTTGAACTGAATAGGGGTGGCCTAATCCTCTTCAATGCGACGCTGGACGGTAAGGGCGCCAATTCGGCGTTTCCGTGCCCAGACGAGCTGGAAGTGGAGTTACAGGAAGCGCCGTAGCATACATGACCGTGCTCTATCGAGGGAAACCCTGATTGCTGCCACGCGTCTTGCGAAAAACGCCGCGAGGGCCGTTGGTCGCGGCGCTCAGCCGGTTTGTTCATGGAAGCTAAGCTCTAACTGGGGAGTAGGTCTTATCTTCCAATGAGGTGAGGGATGGTTGAGTCACGACGCAAAGCTACAAAACCGGAGTTGTACGAAAGACTGATTGATCGTCTTGGATTGGCCCTGGAAGCGGCGAAAACCGCAGGCCGGTTGCGTGATGAACGTCCGCTGGAGCTGGAATTGCGTGGTTTGAGCCCCGCTGAGTTTGCTTTGGTCAAGGCGTATCTGGATCGCAGTGAGCGTGAGACACACGGATGCTTGTCCGAGGCAGTAAAGCAACTCGACGCACCACGCTCAGCCAAGATTATCTGGCTCAAGGACAAGGTACCTGGCAGAGACGCGGTAAAGGTCCGGTCTATGCAGTTCAAGTAGGTATCGAGCCATGCTCCAGGGTTTTTTGAAGCATAGTCCTTGCGTATTCATTGTCGCACTGCATCAACCCACTTAGGCTTCGGGCATCTTTATGGAGATGCTCGATGCCTTTTCGTTATTTCGTGAAACAACTTCTCTTGCCGCCGGGCCTTCTGTTGCTGCTGCTGGCGCTTGCCTGGTGGTGGCGCCGCTCCAGACCAAAGTTGGCTGCCGTGTGTTTTGCCTTGGGTTTTGGCGGCTTTTGGCTGATGAGCTTGCCGATTTTCGTGCAATGGAGCGCGGCACTGCTGGAGCGAGAGCCGCCGCTGGCGCTCAGCGAATGGGCAACACTGGCGCAACACGCTGATGCGATTGTGGTGCTGGGCTCGGGGCGCGAGCGCGGTGATTCGGCTTGGGGCGCCGATCAGCCGACCGGGGTGGGCCTGGAACGTCAACGCTATGCCGCGCGGCTGGCCAAAGCTTCAGGCCTGCCGATCTTGACCAGTGGCGGTTTGCATTACGGTACGCCACCCACCGAGGCCCAATTGATGGCTGACTCCTTGCGCGATGATTTCGGCGTGTCGGTGCGCTGGCAGGAAGGTCGCAGCCGCACGACCTGGGAAAACGCGCAGTTCAGTGCCCAGGTGCTGTTACCCGTAGGGGTCAAGCGCGTGGTGCTGGTGACTCACGCCTGGCACATGCCGCGAGCAGCCTGGAGTTTCCGCAAGGCCGGGTTTGAGGTGGTGCCGGCACCGACGGGCTTTTTGGGAACGGACAACGCCCGACCGCTGGGTGGCTGGTTGCCGGAGTTCAAGTCGATCTGGCAGAGCGGGCAGATGATGAACGAGGCGGTGGGGCAGGTGGGGTATTCGTTGTTTTATCGATAGGTCTATCGATTGACAACCTGTGGCGAGGGAGCAAGCTCCCCTGCCACAAAAGCCCTTTCGCCACAAAAGGCCCGCTCATCACATAGGCAGGTCAGGTTTAAACGGTCTTGGCCATCCGGTTAGCGACCAATGCCCAGGCAAACAGCAACACGCAGGTGATGATCAGCGGCCAGGAGCGCCATTGCAGGTAAGGCGTCAGGTTGTGCATCGGCACCACTTCGCCATACAAAATGCCGCGCTCGAACTGCGGAATCTGCTCGGTGATCTGCCCAAACGGGTTGATCAGCCCGGTGACGCCGTTGTTGGTAGCGCGGATCATCCAGCGTCCGGCCTCGAGTGCGCGCATCTTCGCCATCTGCAAGTGTTGCAGCGGGCCGATGGAGGTGCCGAACCAGGTGTCGTTGCTGATCGTCAGCAGCAGGTCGCTTTGGGCGGCCAGGCCGGCGGCGAACTCCGGGTAGACCACTTCGTAGCAGATGAACGGCGCGATCTGGTAACCCTTGGCTTGCAGCATCGGCTGATCGGCCGGGCCGCGGGCAAAGTCCGACATTGGCAGGTCAAAGAACGCAATCAGTCCGCGCAACACGTCCTGCAACGGCACGTATTCGCCAAACGGCACCAGTTTTTGCTTGAGGTAGGTGCCATCACCTTCACCGACGACGGTAATGCCGTTGAAATAGCGCTTCTGCTGATGGACCACTTCACGAATCGGCACACCGGTAATCAGGGCCGAATCCCGATTTGCCGCGAACTCACCCATCATGTCCAGGTAGCCCTGGGCGGACTCCTTGAGCACAGGGACTGCGGTCTCCGGCCAGATCAACAGGTCGACGCGCTTGGAACTCATGCTCATGTCACGGTACAGCGCAAGCTGTGCATTGAGCTGCGCCGGGTCCCACTTCATGCTCTGTTCGATGTTGCCCTGAATCGCCGCGACACTCAGGGGGGCGCCCGACGGGCTGGTCCAGGCGTGGTGCTTCAAGGCCATGCCGGCGATCCACGGAGCGACCAGCAACAATGCACCGATCACGATGAAGCCTTTACGCCCGGCGCGGATCAGACGCACGCCGTTGTAGATCAGGGCCGCGGTCAGGGCCAGGGAGAAAGAAATCAGCCACATCCCGCCGACGGGGGCGAGCCCGGCCAGCGGGCCATCGAGCTGGCTGTAACCGGAATACAGCCAGGGGAAACCGGTCAGGAACCAGCCGCGAAAGGCTTCCTGGCCGACCCAGAGCGCCGCAAACGCCAGGGCATCCGCCAGCGGAGCCTCGTTGCGTCGCAGCCAGCGCGCCCAAAGCCAGGCCGGCAGGGCGAAGAACCAGGCAATCGCCGCCGTGAAAATCAGCATCAGGAAACCGGCCAGCAGCACCGATGCGCCACCGAAGTGGTGAATGCTGTAGTAGATCCAGCTGGTGCCGGCACCAAACAGGCCGAAGCCGAAGCACCAGCCACGGCCCAGGGCCTGGCGTGGAGTCAGCTCGCGCAGGCCGGCATAGAAAAGCCCGACGGCCAGCAATGCCAGTGGCCAGATATCGAATGGCGCCAGCGCCAGGGTGGTGATTGCACCGGCCGCCACGGCCAGCAGGTTACCGGGCCAGCCGGGGCGGGTTGTCCAGCGCATTTCAATCCTTAGCGAGCAATGGGCGTCAGGCGCAGCAAGTGAATCCGACGGCTGTCGGCATTCAGGATACGGAAACGGTAGGTGCCGATTTCGGTGATTTCGTTGCGTTTGGGCAGGTGCCCGAACGCGCTCATCACCAGGCCACCGACGGTGTCGAATTCATCATTGGAGAATTCGCTGTCGAAGAACTCGTTGAAGTTCTCGATCGGCGTCAGGGCCTTGATCAGGAAGTCACCGCTAGGCAGCGGCTTGATGTAGCTGTCTTCTTCGACGTCGTGCTCGTCCTCGATATCGCCGACGATCTGTTCCAGCACGTCTTCGATCGTCACCAGACCGGCCACGCCGCCGTATTCGTCAATGACGATGGCCATGTGGTTGTGGTTGGCGCGGAACTCGCGCAGCAACACGTTCAGGCGCTTGGACTCCGGCACGAAGGTGGCCGGGCGCAGCAGATCCTTGATGTTGAAGCTGTCGCCGTTCTCCTTGAGGATCAACGGCAGCAAGTCCTTGGCCAACAACACGCCCATTACGTCATCGTGGCTTTCGCCGATGACCGGGTAACGGGAGTGAGCCGAGTCGACGACGGCCGGGAGGAACTCGCGGGGTGTCTGGGTCGCCTTGATGCTGATCATCTGCGAACGCGGGACCATGATGTCCCGTACTTGCAGGTCTGCAACCTGGATGGCGCCTTCGACGATGGCCAGCGCTTCGCTGTCCAACAGTTTGTTCTGGTGTGCATCGCGCAGAAGCTCCAGCAGCTCCTGGCGGTTTTTCGGCTCGTGGGCAAAAGCCTGGGTGAGCTTACCCAGCCATGACTTCTGCCCGTTGCTCGATCGATCTTCGCTCATAGCGATTACTCTGAATCCTTTGTTGTTTCGGTAGGGAATGCGTCGGTTTCGTCGTCCGCGTACGGATCGGGAAAGCCCAGTTCAGCAAGCAACGTTCGTTCCAGTGCTTCCATTTCTTCGGCTTCCTCGTCATCTATATGGTCGTAACCCAACAGATGCAAGCAGCCATGAATCACCAGATGTGCCCAATGGGCCTTGAGTTCCTTGCCTTGTTCAGCAGCTTCGCGTTCAACCACGGCCACGCAGATCACCAGATCGCCCAGTAGCGGGATGTCGAGAAACTCGTCCGGCACGTCCGCCGGGAACGACAGGACGTTGGTCGCGTAATCCTTTTGCCGCCAGGTGTGGTTCAGCTCGCGGCCTTCGGCTTCGTCGACCAGGCGAATGGTCATTTCCGAATCCGCCGTACGCTGGCGCAGGGCCAGTTCGCACCACTGGCGGAACTCGGCTTCGCTAGGGGCGCTGGCTTCGGTGGCGATTTGCAGGTCAAGCTCAAGCATCGCGGCGGCTTTCCCTGGCGGCTGCATCGTCGGCCGCTTTGGTTTCGAAACGCTCGTAGGCTTCGACAATCCGCTGCACCAGCGGATGTCGCACGACGTCCTTGGGCTGGAAGTGGGTGAAGCTGATGCCCGGCACATCCTTGAGCACTTCAATCACGTGGTGCAGACCGGACTTGGTGCCGCGGGGCAGGTCGACCTGAGTGATGTCGCCGGTGATGACCGCGGTGGAGCCGAATCCGATCCGGGTCAGGAACATTTTCATCTGCTCGACCGTGGTGTTCTGGCTCTCGTCGAGAATGATGAAGCTGTTGTTCAGCGTACGTCCACGCATGTAAGCCAGCGGCGCGACTTCAATGACCTGGCGCTCGATCAGCTTGGCCACGTATTCGAAGCCGAGCATTTCGTACAGCGCGTCGTAGAGCGGGCGCAGGTACGGGTCGATCTTCTGTGACAGATCGCCGGGCAGGAAACCGAGTTTTTCACCGGCCTCAACCGCCGGACGCACCAGCAGGATGCGGCGAATCTGTTCGCGTTCCAGCGCATCGACTGCGCAGGCAACGGCCAGGTAGGTCTTGCCGGTACCGGCCGGACCAATGCCGAAGTTGATATCGTTGCCGAGGATTTCCTTCACATAGCGCAGCTGATTCAAGCCGCGGGGGCGAATCATGCCTTTCTTGGTGCGCAGGGCGACGGAGGCTTCGGCGGGCGAGTGGTTGTCCAGCTCTTCGACGGCGGACTCCTGCAGGAACAGGTGAACCATGTCCGGCGACAGCTCGGTACCCTTGGTTTCCCGGTACAGGCGGCGCAGAAGGTTTTCCGCGGAGGTGGTGTGCTTTGGCTCGCCGATCAGCTCGAACTGGTTTCCGCGGTTGCGGATCTCGATGGTCAGGCGCTGTTCGATGAGACGCAAATGCTCGTCGAATTGCCCGCACAGATTGGCGAAGCGGCGAGCCTCAAAAGGCTCGAGGATGAAACGATGTGGTTCGATGGGTGCGTTCAAGGTCGTATTTAGCCGCCCTGGGGCAATAGTGATGAGTTCAAGGATAGCGCCAGAGGCGTGGGTGTGAAAGCTCTTAAATGGATCAACCCATTCTTAAGAACAATGCATTTCACCGTGGGAGCTGGCTTGCCAGCGATGAGGCAATCAGCCTCGACTGAGCTGTTGCCTGTTGCACCGCCATCGCTGGCAAGCCAGCTCCCACAGGATCCTCAATGTTTCCAAAAAACCGTTATTGCAGCAGCGAACCCCGCAGTGAGTGCGGCTGCGCCGCATCGATGCGCACATCGGCGAACTGGCCGATCAGGGTCGGATTGTCGCAGCGGAAGTTGACGATACGGTTATTCTCGGTCCGGCCCTGCAGTTCGCCAGGGTCCTTTTTCGAGTAATCGGTTACCAGAATGCGCTGGATCGAACCGACCATTTGTCGGCTGATTTCAAAACCCTGCTGGTTCAGGCGATGTTGCAGGGCGTTCAGGCGTTCTTTCTTCAGCTCTTCCGGCGTGTCGTCGGCCAGATCGGCGGCGGGTGTGCCCGGGCGCTGGCTGTAGACAAACGAGTAGGAAAAGTCGAAACCCACGTCCTGAATCAGCTTCATGGTTTGTTCGAAATCTTTCTCGGTTTCACCGGGGAAGCCAACGATAAAGTCCGAACTGATGCAGATGCCCGGCACGGCGGCGCGCAGCTTGCGCAGTTTGGACTTGTATTCCAGCGCGGTGTGGTTGCGCTTCATCGCAGCAAGGATACGGTCCGAACCCGATTGCACCGGCAAGTGCAGGTGTTTGACCAGTTCCGGCACGTCGGCGTGGGCCTGGATCAGGCTGTCGGAGAATTCCAGCGGATGCGAGGTGGTGTAGCGGATGCGGTCGATGCCATCCACCGCGGCGACCACGCGGATCAGCTCCGCCAGATCGGCCAGGCGACCATCATGGGTCGCACCGCGATAACCATTGACGTTCTGCCCCAGCAACGTCACTTCGCGCACGCCGTTTTCGGCCAGGTGAATGATCTCGGCGATCACGTCATCGAACGGCCGGCTGACTTCTTCACCGCGGGTGTAGGGCACCACGCAGAACGTGCAGTACTTGCTGCAGCCTTCCATCACCGACACATAGGCGCTTGGCCCATCGATGCGTGGCTCGGGCAGGTGGTCGAATTTTTCGATTTCCGGAAACGAGACGTCGACTTGCGGCAGTTTGCTGCTGCGCGCGGCGTCGATCATTTCCGGCAGGCGGTGCAGGGTTTGCGGGCCGAACACCACGTCGACGTACGGTGCGCGATCGCGAATCGCCGCGCCTTCCTGGCTGGCCACGCAACCGCCGACGGCGATCACCATGTCCGGGTTGGCCAGTTTCAGTTCGCGCCAACGGCCGAGCTGCGAATAAACGCGGTCCTGGGCACGCTCGCGGATCGAGCAGGTGTTGAGCAGGATCACGTCCGCGTCTTCAGCGCGAGCGGTGACTTCCAGGGCCTGGTGTTCGCCCAGCAGATCCACCATGCGCGAGCTGTCGTACTCGTTCATCTGGCAACCGTGGGTTTCGATGTAAAGCTTCTTGGCCATGGAATAGAGTCATCACGTGATTCAAAGAACCGCGCATTATAGGGAACATGTACCCAGGTTCCTACCGCTACGCGTCCGATGGCTATGCTATAGTTTGCGCCCTCATTTTTATCCCCCGATGTGTTGCTCGCCCACCATGACCAAACGTGAAGCTCCAATCTACAAGGTGATTTTCCTCAACCAGGGCCAGGTGTTCGAAATGTACGCCAAGCAGATCTATCAAAGTGATCTGTGGGGCTTTCTGGAAGTGGAAGAATTCGTCTTTGGCGAGCGCACGCAAGTGGTCGTCGATCCGAGCGAAGAAAAGCTCAAGGCTCAGTTCGAAGGTGTGGTGCGCAGCTTTGTGCCGATGCATTCGATCGTGCGTATCGATGAGGTCGAGCGCCTGGGCACGCCGAAAATCAGCGAAGCCCGCGGCGCGGTCGGCAATGTCATGCCGTTTCCGATGCCGATGCCTGAGAAGTA
>NZ_RCNY01000062.1:0-39714 GCF_004307635.1 Pseudomonas sp. Sample_22 | reverse complement strand
GCCGGAAGTGGGGCGAATTATAGACACCTGAAATCTGCCGTCAAGCGTTGATTTGGTTTTTCTATCAATAACTTACGAAAGGCAAGAAAACAGCGCTCCTGCACACACAAAACCCGCGCCTTCTATATAGAAGGCGCCTTCAGAGCACACCTGCGTCCTTCAACGCAGCCACCACACCCGCATCCAGCCCCAGCACTCGCTGCAGCACTTCCAGCGTATGCTCACCCAACAATGGCGGCGCTTGGCGGTACTCCACCGGCGTTTCGGACAAACGAATAGGACTTGCTACCTGAGGCACCATGCCAGCCAGCGCATGCGGCAATTCAATAGCCAGCCCTCGCGCCTTGACCTGCGGATCGGCAAACATTTGCGCCAGATCGTTGATCGGCCCGCAGGGCACGCCAGCCCGTTCGAGCTCAGCCACCCACTCAGCGGTAGTTTTGAACACCGTCGCCTGGCGGATCAGTGGAATCAGCACCGCTCGGTTGGCCACCCGCTGCTTGTTGGTTGCGAAACGAGGATCGTCTGCCCACTGGGGTTGCCCAGCCACTTCAGCGAACTTTCGGAACTGTCCGTCATTGCCCACGGTGAGGATGAAGTCGCCGTCAGCAGTAGGAAAGTCCTGATAAGGCACGATGTTCGGATGCGCATTGCCCAGGCGCTTCGGCGCATTACCCGTTGTCAGGTAATTCATCGCCTGGTTAGCCAGGCACGCCACCTGAACATCGAGCAGCGCCATATCGATATGCTGTCCGCCACCATCATGATCGCGATGCGCAAGCGCTGCGAGGATTGCCACGGTCGAATAGAGCCCTGTCAGGATGTCCGTCAGCGCAACGCCCACTTTAACCGGCCCGGCGCCTTCCTCACCCTCAGGTCGACCCGTCAGACTCATGAGCCCGCCGAGCCCCTGGATCATGAAGTCGTAGCCAGCGCGCTTGGCATACGGCCCGGTCTGACCAAACCCGGTAATCGAGCAATAGATCAGATTCGGGTTAATCGACCTTAGTGCTTCGTAGTCCAGCCCATAAGCGGCCAGACCACCCACCTTGAAGTTCTCGATCAGGATGTCTGATTTGGCCGCCAGATCACGCACCAGCTTCTGACCTTCAGGGCGCGTGAAGTCGATGGTGACCGACTGCTTGTTGCGATTGGCCGACAGATAATAAGCGGCCTCGCTGGTGTTCTCGCCATAAGCGTCCTTAAGGAAGGGCGGCCCCCAGGCGCGCGTGTCGTCACCGTTGCCAGGGCGCTCGACCTTGATCACTTCGGCGCCAAGGTCGGCGAGGATCTGCCCGGCCCACGGCCCGGCCAATACCCGCGACAAATCCAGTACCCGTAGATGTGAAAGCGCGCCCATGGTCGTTCTCCTATTAATAGAACGCCTGGATGCCGGTCTGCGCGCGACCAAGAATCAGCGCGTGGACGTCGTGTGTACCTTCATAGGTATTCACCACTTCCAGGTTGACCAGGTGACGAGCAACGCCGAACTCATCAGAGATACCGTTGCCACCCAACATGTCACGGGCCATGCGCGCAATGTCCAGCGACTTGCCGCAGGAGTTACGCTTCATCATCGAAGTGATTTCGACTGCCGCAGTACCTTCGTCCTTCATACGACCCAAGCGCAGGCAGCCCTGCAACGCCATGGTGATTTCGGTCTGCATGTCGGCCAGCTTCTTCTGGATCAGCTGAGTCGCAGCCAACGGGCGACCGAACTGCTGACGATCCAGCGTGTATTGGCGAGCGGTGTGCCAGCAGAACTCGGCAGCACCCAGCGCACCCCAGGAAATACCGTACCGAGCGGAGTTCAGACAGGTGAACGGTCCTTTCAAGCCTCGGACATCCGGAAAAATGTTCTCTTCCGGCACGAATACGTTGTCCATCACGATTTCACCGGTGATCGATGCACGCAGGCCGACCTTGCCGTGAATAGCCGGTGCGCTAAGGCCCTTCCAGCCTTTCTCCAGAACGAATCCGCGGATATCACCCGCATCGTCCTTGCCCCAAACGACAAAAACGTCAGCGATCGGGCTGTTGGTGATCCACATCTTGCTACCGGTCAAGCTGTAGCCGCCTTCCACTTTACGCGCACGAGTAATCATCGCGCCCGGGTCGGAACCGTGGTTAGGCTCCGTCAGTCCGAAGCAACCGATCCATTCGCCGGAAGCCAGTTTCGGCAGGTATTTCTGCTTTTGAGCTTCGGTACCGAATTCGTTGATCGGCACCATCACCAGCGAGGATTGCACACTCATCATCGAGCGGTAGCCCGAATCGACACGCTCGACTTCACGGGCAATCAGGCCATAGCTGACGTAGTTCAGGCCGCTGCCGCCGTATTGCTCAGGAATGGTGGCACCCAACAGGCCCACCTCCCCCATCTCGCGAAAGATCGCCGGATCGGTCTTTTCATGGCGGAAAGCTTCGAGAACCCGCGGCGCGAGCTTCTGCTGAGCGAACTGCGCAGCGGTGTCGCGAATCATGCGCTCTTCTTCGGTGAGCTGTTGATCCAGCAGCAGGGGATCGATCCAGTTGAAGCTAGCTTTACCGGCCATGAGTGTGTCCTCTCGAAACAGGTCAAATAACGTGGACTGATCCTAGGCTGGGTTCGGCGTCACGGCAAACGAGGATTTCGCATACTGTTGTGCTAATTTCTCACTCCGAAACGTCGCGCAATGCATTTGAGGCGATGTATTAGTGAGGTGGACGTACATGCGTAGAAAGATACCCAGCACAACCGCCCTGATAAGCTTTGAAGCGGCAGCGCGACACGAAAGCTTTACCAAAGCAGCCGAGGAGCTTTCGCTGACCCAAGGTGCAATCTGTCGACAGATCGCCAGCCTGGAAGAGTTCCTGAATGTGGAACTCTTTCGACGCTCACGGCGCGGTGTAAAGCTGACTGAAGCCGGGCTTTCCTACAGCCGTCGGGTTGCCACTCAACTCGACGCAGTCGAGCGCGACACTTTGTCGGTGATGGGCCAGCAGGGCGCCAACGTAATCGAGCTGGCCGTGGTACCGACTTTCGGCACCCAGTGGTTACTGCCGCGACTCAAAGACTTCCAACACAAACATCCCGAAGTGACGGTCAACCTGACCAACCGGACGCGGCCCTTCCTGTTTGCCGACACGGACTTCGATGCCGCGATTTACTTTGGCGACGCGGATTGGTCGGGTACGGAATCCCACCGCTTGATGGGCGAAAATCCCATGCCCGTTTGCAGCCCCGGCCTACTCGGAAAGAAAACCGTCCTTTCCCCCGAAGAAATCGCAGAACTCCCACTCCTGCAGCAAACCACCCGGCCGTATGCCTGGCGTCAGTGGTTCAACTCCCAGCATCTGAACATCCCTCGAGACATGACAGGCCCGCGCTACGAGCTATTCTCAATGCTCGCCCAGGCGGCGATGCACGACATGGGCATTGCATTGATTCCGCCATTCCTGATTCAACGCGAATTGACAGAGAAACGCCTGGTCATCGCCAACCCTCAGGCGCTCTCCAGTATCAAGGCGTATTACTTGATGATTCCTGAGCGAAAGGTCGAATCGGCATCTTTAAGGGCTTTTCGAGATTGGCTGGTCACGCAGGCGCACAGCTATAGCCTAGAAGAATAAAGGCCCGGCCCGCTTTGTTGACCTCGTAGTCAGCTATTCAAAAACCCTACAGATATACGGATATGTCGCTTAAACACAAACTGTTTGGCAAAGCAGTACAAACGTCCCACAAGCGCCTGAAGACGCGGCTTTGCGCCACTATTGAGGGCCGATGCCGCATCATTCATACGGCCGATGTCCAATTTCTTGAATTTGCGCCAAAATCCTTACAAGGCACGGCCTGCAAGGGATTGAGCCGGTTGGTTGCGACATTCGGTCACGGGGTGACTTGTAGTTAATTTTCCGTCACCCGTCATAATCCCTTGAAGGGCACAAAGTTCGCCTGCAAAATGCCGCGCCCCGTCCTGATTTGGCGGGGTCGTGCTGATCGGCCGCCCCAGCCGCACCATCCGTAGTGCATGGGTTTACTCAATAAGATCACGCAGGAGATTTGACGTGCACATTGGTGTTCCTCTCGAAACCCAGACCGGTGAAACACGGGTTGCTGCAACCCCGGAAACCATCAAGAAGCTGATCGGCCAAGGTCATAAGGTCACTGTACAAAGCGGCGCCGGCATTAACGCCAGTGTTGTCGACAGTGCCTATGAAGCAGCGGGCGCAAGCATTGGCAGCGCCAGCGATGTGTTTGGCGCAGAGCTGATTCTTAAGGTAGTCGCCCCCAGCGACAGCGAACTCGCACTGATCAAGAGCGGCACCATTGTGGTGGGCATGCTCAATCCGTTCAGCAACGAAACCATCGCCAAGATGGCCGAATGCGGCATTACCGCATTCGCACTGGAAGCCGCGCCCCGCACGTCCCGCGCTCAGAGCCTGGATGTGCTGTCATCGCAAGCCAACATTGCCGGCTACAAGGCGGTGTTGCTGGCAGCTCATTACTATCCGCGCTTCATGCCAATGCTGATGACCGCTGCCGGCACCGTGAAAGCGGCGCGCGTTCTGATTCTCGGTGCCGGTGTGGCCGGGTTGCAGGCGATTGCCACGGCAAAACGCCTGGGAGCAGTGATCGAGGCGTCTGACGTGCGTCCTGCAGTCAAGGAGCAGATCGAATCTCTCGGCGCCAAGTTCGTCGACGTGCCTTACGAGACCGATGAAGAGCGCGAATGCGCCGTTGGTGTCGGCGGTTACGCACGCCCCATGCCCGCCAGCTGGATGCAGCGCCAGGCCGCAGCCGTGCACGAACGCGCCAAACAGGCTGACATCGTTATCACCACAGCGCTGATTCCGGGACGCAAGGCACCGACGCTGCTGAGCGCGGAAACCGTGGCACAGATGAAACCGGGTTCGGTGGTCGTCGACCTTGCGGCAGCTCAGGGCGGTAACTGCCCGCTGACCGTAGCCGATCAGGTGGTGGTCGAAAATGGCGTGACCATTGTCGGCCCTACCAACCTGGCCGGCGCGGTGGCAGCCGACGCTTCGGCGCTGTACGCGCGCAACCTGCTGGACTTCATGAAACTGTTGTTCGATAAAGAAGGACAACTGGTGATCAACCTCGAAGACGATATCGTCGCCGCGTGCCTGATGTGCCGCGACGGCCAGATCGTGCGCAAGAACGGCTGAGGATAAAAACAATGGAAGACATGCTGATCTCTGACGGTATCTACAACCTGATCATCTTCGTGCTGGCGATTTATGTCGGTTATCACGTGGTCTGGAACGTGACACCTGCGCTTCACACGCCCCTGATGGCGGTGACCAACGCTATCTCGGCAATTGTGATCGTCGGCGCCATGCTCGCTGCCGCGTTGACCGTCACGCCCCTGGGCAAAACCATGGGCACCCTGGCCGTAGCCCTGGCGGCGGTCAATGTGTTCGGTGGCTTCCTGGTCACCCGTCGCATGCTGGAAATGTTCAAGAAAAAAGCGGCGCCAGCAAAAGCTCCGGCAGCCAAGGCCGAAGCAGTCAAGGCTGAGGTGCAGCAAGCATGAGCATGAACCTCGTTACTTCCCTGTACCTGATCGCCTCGGTCTGCTTCATCCAGGCGCTCAAGGGTCTCTCGCATCCAACGACCTCGCGTCGCGGCAACCTGTTCGGCATGCTCGGCATGGGTCTGGCAGTCCTGACGACGGTCGGCCTGATCTACAAATTGGGATCCGAACTGGCCCACGACGGCATCGTCTACGTGATCGTCGGCCTGTTGATCGGCGGTACCGCCGGTTCAATCATGGCCAAACGCGTTGAAATGACCAAAATGCCTGAGCTGGTCGCTTTCATGCACAGCATGATTGGCCTGGCAGCGGTGTTCATTGCCATTGCGGCGGTGGTCGAACCTCAATCGCTGGGCATCGTCAAGCAACTCGGCGACGCCATTCCGGCAGGTAACCGCCTGGAGCTGTTCCTGGGCGCGGCCATTGGTGCAATCACTTTCTCCGGCTCGGTGATCGCGTTCGGCAAACTGTCGGGCAAGTACAAGTTCCGCCTGTTCCAGGGCGCACCGGTACAGTTCAGCGGTCAGCACAAACTGAACCTGCTGTTGGGTGTAGCCACGCTGGCACTGGGCGTGACCTACATGCTGACGGGCAACCTGACTGCCTTCGCCGTGATGCTGGCTCTGGCCTTCGTCATGGGTGTGCTGATCATCATCCCGATCGGTGGCGCCGACATGCCGGTAGTGGTGTCGATGCTCAACAGCTATTCCGGCTGGGCAGCGGCGGGCATTGGTTTCTCGCTGAACAACTCGATGCTGATCATCGCCGGTTCGCTGGTGGGCTCAAGCGGTGCGATCCTCTCGTACATCATGTGCAAGGCGATGAACCGCTCCTTCTTTAATGTATTGCTCGGCGGTTTCGGCAATACAGCCGATGCAGGTCCTGCAGGCGCGAAGGAAGCCCGCCCGGTGAAATCCGGTTCGGCTGATGACGCGACCTTCCTGCTGACCAACGCCGACACCGTGATCATCGTCCCGGGCTACGGCCTGGCGGTAGCGCGGGCGCAGCATGCATTGAAGGAACTGACCGAGAAGCTGACCCACCGCGGCGTGACCGTGAAGTACGCGATCCACCCGGTTGCAGGTCGTATGCCGGGCCACATGAACGTGTTGCTGGCCGAGGCCGAAGTGCCTTACGACCAGGTGTTCGAGATGGAAGACATCAACTCCGAGTTCGGCCAGGCAGACGTGGTGCTGGTACTCGGCGCGAACGACGTGGTCAACCCGGCCGCCAAGAACGATCCGAAATCGCCGATTGCCGGCATGCCGATTCTCGAAGCGTTCAAGGCCAAGACCATCATCGTCAACAAGCGCTCGATGGCCAGCGGCTATGCCGGTCTGGACAACGAACTGTTCTACCTGGACAAGACCATGATGGTGTTCGGCGACGCCAAGAAAGTCATCGAAGACATGGTTAAAGCCGTCGAATAAATCTCTCGGCACGACTGAAACGCCCCGACTCGTCGGGGCGTTTTTGTTTGTGCAAAGCGTCGGACAATCGACGTCTTTGTTACCGATCCGGTAACGGTGTTTTGCTTGAAAGCCCCGAAATAGACGCCTCGTTTGCGACCTTGGTAGCGGGACAGCGGCTAGCGAAATTAACTAGACTGCGCATCCTGATACCCGTTGCCCGAGATAACAATCCATGTACCGTGACCGTATTCGCCTGCCATCGTTGTTGGACAAAGTGATGAGCGCTGCCGACGCCGCCGCTCTGATTCAGGACGGCATGACCGTTGGCATGAGCGGCTTCACCCGCGCCGGCGAAGCCAAGGCCGTACCCCACGCACTGGCGGAGCGAGCCAAGGTCACGCCGCTGAAGATCAGCCTGATGACCGGCGCCAGTCTGGGCAACGACCTCGACAAGCAACTCACCGAAGCCGGCGTGCTGTCACGCCGCATGCCGTTCCAGGTGGACAGCACCTTGCGCAAGGCGATTAACGCAGGCGAGGTGATGTTCATCGATCAACACCTTTCGGAAACCGTCGAGCAACTGCGCAATCAACAGCTCAAGTTGCCAGATATCGCGGTGATCGAAGCCGTGGCCATCACCGAGCAAGGCCATATCGTGCCGACTACATCGGTGGGTAACTCGGCCAGCTTCGCGATTTTCGCCAAACACGTGATCGTCGAGATCAACCTGGCACACAACCCGAATCTCGAAGGTCTGCACGACATCTATATTCCGACCTATCGTCCGACCCGCACGCCGATCCCACTGGTCAAGGTCGACGATCGCATTGGCAGCAGCGCAATCCCGATCCCGCCGGAAAAGATTGTGGCGATCGTCATCACCCAGCAACCGGACTCACCATCCACCGTGCTGCCACCCGACGCCGACACCCAAGCCATTGCCGATCACTTGATCGACTTCTTCAAGCAGGAAGTGGACGCCGGGCGCATGACCAATAAGCTCGGGCCGCTGCAGGCCGGGATCGGTACCATCGCCAACTCGGTGATGTGCGGCCTGATCGACTCGCCTTTCGAAGACCTGACGATGTATTCCGAAGTGCTGCAGGACTCGACGTTCGACCTGATCGACGCGGGCAAGCTGAGCTTTGCTTCGGGAAGCTCCATCACCCTCTCCAGCCGCCGCAATGCTGACGTGTTCGGCAACCTGGAGCGCTACAAGGACAAACTGGTGCTGCGCCCTCAGGAGATCTCCAATCACCCCGAAGTGGTACGTCGCCTCGGGATCATCGGTATCAACACGGCGCTTGAGTTCGACATCTATGGCAACGTCAACTCCACCCACGTCTGCGGCACGCGGATGATGAATGGGATTGGCGGTTCGGGTGACTTTGCACGCAATGCGCACCTGGCGATCTTCGTGACCAAGTCGATTGCCAAGGGCGGCGCGATTTCCAGCGTGGTGCCGATGGTCAGCCATGTCGACCACACCGAGCATGACGTCGACATCCTGGTCACCGAAATCGGTTTGGCCGATCTGCGCGGCCTGGCGCCCCGCGAGCGGGCGCGGGTGATCATCGACAACTGCGTACACCCGGATTACCGCCAGGCCCTCAGCGATTATTTTGAAAAGGCTTGCGCAGTGGGCGGACATACCCCGCATATCCTGCGTGATGCCCTGAGCTGGCACATGAACCTGGAAGAAACCGGGCGAATGATCGCCAGTTAATTGGTACAGATTGCCGCTGACGCAAACACAGTTTCGTCAGCGGGCAATTGCAAGACGCTTTACTTACAAAAACTGTACTGCTGTACCGGTCTTTTCCTACAGCTATAGCCTACTCATCAAGTCTTAATGGCCGAAAATGCACCATAATGGCGCAGACAAGTACAGTTGCCTCAATTTAGACCAGTACACCGCCTATAAACAGTTAACTGAGCCCTCACAATACAGATGAACTGTATCTACAGTGGCTAGGCAAGAGAGAGGATCATGGGCACCAGTTAAACCACTACCTAATCCCGCCACAAGCGGAAGGATGTCAATCATGGAACGTACACTCAGTTCCGAACTGTTCTTCGAAGACACTGCTGCAAAAACCCAGGCTTCCATGCCTCTGCGCGTTATCGCCAACCTGATGCTGTGGCAGCGCCGCATCTCCAGCCGCCATCAACTGGCTCGTCTGGATTCGCGTCTGCTGGCTGATGCCGGGATTAGCGAAGCACAACGCTACGAAGAGCTGAGCAAGCCGTTCTGGCGCTAAGTTAGCGTCGCTGGCCCTGACCTGATGGTCCATCGCCAGCAACCCGAATTGAAAAAACGAAACCCGTCGTGGGAAACCACGACGGGTTTCGTCGTTTTGGAGCCAGAATTTCGGCCATCTGATTCAAATAGGTACAGTTTTAAGTATTGATATTCTAACCAGTACAATTTTGGCATTTCACGTCTTCAGAGAACCTGATCAGCGTCACGCAAATCAGCCAATATCCCGGCCCGAACAAACGACACTGTGCGAATCGTTGCGCACAGGCCTAATATCAAACCAATAAGTGGCGAATGCCAAGCGTCTGGCGTCAGACTCCGCACAGAGCGCCACCTTAAAATTGCCCATCAAAAGGAGTTACACCATGTCCCGTCTTCGTCTGCTTAGCGCTGCAGCCCTGCTTGCCGTGGCTGCCAATTCCCACGCCACCAGCTTCATCGTGACCACCGATGCCGTCGTTGGTGCACTCAAGGCCACATCGGACGCGACCTCCGACGTCACGTCTTCTTTTAGAGACGACAAAATTGTACTCGCGGCCCGTGACGACGCTGCCAGCTTCGTTGCCAGTGAAGGCGCCATCCGTGGCGTAAAACTGGAAAGCGCTCTCGACCACATTCGCCATCAGGCGCCACAACTCAACGCGACAGACGCACAACTGGCACAGGCGATCCTGACGATCTAAGCGACTGCTTTGAAGAGGGACACGTCAGACGTGTCCCGATATTTCGACGCTGGCTCTAGACCGGGCCTTGCGCTAGCCTTGAGACTCACTTTCAACTGTCGAGTCTCATGCGTTTTTTTTCATATCTGTTAATCCCTTCACTGTTTTTTGCGGCCACCTACTCAGGCGCGGCCCAGGCTTTCGATGCCTTCAACCTGTCCACGCAAGGCACCGTAGCCAGCGGTTACGCCACAAGCATGGTGACCTCCGCGCCCTTCGACCATAAACTGCTGCTCGCCGCCCGGGATGATGCCGCGGCGTTCATCGCCAGTGATGGCCAACTCAGAGGCGCACAACTGGAATCGGCCCTGTCTTACCTGCGCCGGACCCAGCCAAAACTTCATGCAAGCGACCTTGAACTGGCACAGGCAATTCTCGTCCAATAGTTATCCCAAGTTTCTCCGGAGTCGTTCCATGCGTAACCCGCTGATTGCCGCCACCCTCGGCCTGCTGTTGTTGGCCGATGTGGCACAGGCCCATACCCTGGTTGCCACCAGTAACATCCTTATCCGCGCGACCCAGCGCACACTCGATTTCACGTCTGATACAACAACGTCCATTCGCGACTCGAAAATCGTCCGCGAAGCTCAAGACGATGCCGCCAGCTTTGTCGCCAGTAACGGAGACATCCGTGGTGCGCACCTGGAATCGGCTTTCAGTTTGTTGCGCACCCGCGTTCCGGAAGCCCGAGACGCCAGTGATCAGGATCTCGCTGAAGCCATCCTCGCACTGTGAGGTCTCCAGTCACCTGGCTGTTGGCCGGGGTCATGTTGCTGCTCGGCAACATGGCCCACGCCGACCTCGAACTGCATCTCAAGACCGAAGGCCTGAGCCCCGCACAGCAGCAGGCCAGCCAGGCATTGCTGGATGAAGCCATGCAGGCATTGCCGCCGCATTTCATCAAGCAACTCGACCGTCGAATTGACGTCGGCTGGACCGATGACATGCCCGCCAACGCCTACGGCCAGGCGTCCCCGGTTTCTGAGCTCGATTTGAACCGCAATCTGCTGGCCAGCCTCACCGATGGCAGCGCAGCCACCAAGAAAACCTATCGTCCTCACGGCACAGTGCGTCGGGAAATGCTGGCCACGGTTCTGCACGAACTGACCCACATTTATGATCGCTCGCGTTTGTGGCCACAGGCGCAGCGCTCGCTGATTCAGCGCTGTACCCGCCAGGACAGCAGCGCAGGGCTGGTCGGTATTCCAGATGAATGCCGAGGCCAGTCTGGCCGCCGCTTTACCCTCAGCGACGATCCGCGCTTGCTTGATCTCGCCGGTTGGCCGCAATACGTGGGTCGTCGTGGTGAGCGTGAACAGCACAACCGCCAGATTGCCCGCAGCCCGGACATCTACGAGACCAGCAGCCCTAAGGAATTCGTCGCGGTCAACATGGAGTATTTCCTGCTTGACCCGAGTTATGCCTGCCGTCGTCCGGCGCTGTACCGCTATTACAAAGAGCACTTTGGATGGGCACCCACCGCCAAGAGCGACTGCGGTAAAACCTTCGCTTTCCTGAATGCCGGCAATGATTTTGCCAAAACCCCGCTGGGCCAGGTCGATCCAGAGCGAGTTTATGCCGTCGACTATTTGCTGGCCGAGGCTAACCAGAACTGGGTCAGTCGATGGGGCCACAGCATGTTGCGTCTGGTGATCTGCGCACCGGGACGCCCACGCGGGCCGGATTGTCGGTTGGATCTGGACCAGCATCTGGTGCTGTCATATCGGGCCTTTGTCGGCGACGTGCAGCTGTCGAGCTGGGACGGTCTGGTGGGTAAATATCCGTCACGTCTGTTTGTATTACCGCTGGCTCAAGTCATTGACGAGTACACCAAGACTGAATTGCGCAGCCTGGCATCCGTACCGCTGGACCTTTCGCGCAGCGAGATCGAAGGTGTGGTTGAGCGCGCCGCCGAGATGCACTGGAGTTACGACGGCAACTACTTTTTCCTCTCCAACAATTGCGCCGTAGAGGAGCTGAAGTTACTGCGCAGTGGCACTAACAATTCAAAACTGGTTGCTCTGGACAACATCATGCCCAACGGCCTGCTGGAAGTGCTGAAAGGGCGCGGGCTGGCGGACACCAGTGTGCTGGACGATCCCCGCGAAGCACTGCGCCTGGGCTATCGGTTCGACTCGTTCCGGGATCGCTATCAAGCGATGTTTGATGTGCTGAAAAAAAGCCTGCCGGTCAAACAGGAAACCGTCGAAGACTGGCTGGACTTGAAGGCCGAAGAGCGCCGCACGTGGTTCGAACAGGCAGATCTGCGCACCAGCGCGGCCCTTCTGTTGCTCGAGCAAGCAAGCTTCCGGCGCCAGTTGTTGCTGGCTCAGGACGAAGTCAAACAGCGTTACCTGGGCGCTCGAGAATTGAAAAACGGCGGGATGGACAAGGCTAATGCAACGCTGAGGCAGATTCTCGATAACAGCGGCTTCCTCAGTCGACCGGCCGAATTGCTCGGCAGCGGAGGATACGGCTTGCCGCAGCCGAATGAATGGCAGCGCCTGGAGTCGGAAAGCAGCCTGCGGCAAAAGCAGCTTCAAGCCTTGACCGGGGATCTGGACAAGGAAGTACGGGCGCTGCTCGAACCGTCCCGAGCAGCCGAAATGGCTGCCAACGAGGCTAACGTGAAACAAATTGGCGAGCATCTGCGTAAATTGCACAAGGCGTCGGGTGGGCTGGAGTTGCCTTGATATAGGCCTTTCCCCTCCCCTGACACGCAACAAAAAAAGGCTTCAGAACCGAGTTCTGAAGCCTTTTTGTTGATTCCCGTACGTCGGGGAAATCACCCTCAGCTGACGCGTGCCTGGCGCACGCCGTCGGCCAGCGCCGAGCACAGGCTCAATACACCATCGATTGCCTGGTCCGGCGTAGTGGCATTGGCGATGTGATCGATCAACGCCGACCCCACCACCACACCATCGGCCAGACGCGCGATGGCCGCCGCTTGTTCTGGTGTGCGAATGCCAAAACCGATACTGATCGGCAGATCGGTATGACGGCGCAGGCGAGCGACCGCTTCTTCGACATGTTCCAGCGTTGCGGCGCCAGCACCGGTCACACCGGCCACGGACACGTAGTACACGAAGCCGGAGCTGCCATTGAGCACCGTTGGCAAACGCACGTCATCGGTGGTCGGCGTGGTCAGGCGGATGAAGTCGATGCCGGCAGCCTGCGCCGGGTCGCACAGTTCGCCGTTATGCTCAGGCGGCATGTCGACCACGATCAAGCCATCGACGCCGGCCTCTTTCGCTTCGGCGATGAAACGTGGCACGCCGTACATGTGGATGGGGTTGAAGTAGCCCATCAGCACCAGCGGGGTTTCGTTGTTGTCCTTGCGGAATTCACGAACCATTTCCAGGGTTTTCGCCAGGTTCTGCCTGGCACCCAGGGCACGGATGTTGGCGAGCTGGATCGCTGGGCCGTCGGCCATCGGATCGGTGAAGGGCATGCCCAGTTCGATCACGTCAGCGCCGGCTGCCGGCAAGCCTTTGAGGATGGCCAACGAGGTGTCGTAGCTCGGGTCGCCAGCGGTGACAAAGGTCACCAGCGCGGCACGGTTCTGTTCCTTGAGTTCGGAAAAACGTGTTTGCAGGCGGCTCATCAGTGTTTCTCCTGCTTCGATTGTTCCATGTGGTGCATCACGGTTTGCATGTCTTTGTCGCCACGGCCGGACAGGTTGACGACCATCAGGTGATCCTTCGGCAGGTTCGGGGCGCGCTTGAACACTTCAGCCAGGGCATGGGCGCTTTCCAGGGCAGGAATGATCCCTTCCAGACGGCAGCATTGATGGAACGCCGCAAGGGCTTCGTCATCAGTCACCGAGGTGTACTGAACGCGGCCGATGTCATGCAACCAGGCGTGTTCCGGACCAATACCCGGATAGTCGAGGCCGGCGGAAATCGAGTGGGCATCGATGATCTGGCCATCTTCGTCCTGCAGCAGGAAGGTGCGGTTACCATGCAGCACGCCGGGTACACCACCATTGAGGCTGGCTGCGTGCTTGCCGGTTTCAATGCCATAACCGGCTGCTTCAACACCGATGATTTCAACGCTCTTGTCGTCGAGGAACGGATGGAACAAGCCCATGGCGTTGGAGCCGCCGCCGATGCACGCCACCAGGCTGTCCGGCAGACGGCCTTCCTGGGCTTGCAGTTGATCACGGGTTTCCTTGCCGATGACGGCCTGGAAGTCGCGAACCATCGCTGGATACGGGTGCGGACCGGCTACGGTGCCGATCAGGTAGAAGGTGCTGTCGACGTTGGTCACCCAGTCACGCAAGGCTTCGTTCATCGCGTCCTTGAGAGTGCCGGTGCCGGCCACGACTGGAATCACCTCGGCGCCCAGCAGCTTCATGCGAAATACGTTGGCCTGCTGACGTTCGATGTCAGTGGTACCCATGTAGATCACGCAATCGAGACCAAAACGCGCGGCCACGGTGGCAGTCGCCACACCATGCATGCCAGCGCCGGTTTCGGCGATGATGCGTTTCTTGCCCATGCGCCGCGCCAGCAGGATCTGGCCGATGCAATTGTTGATCTTGTGCGCGCCGGTGTGGTTTAGCTCTTCACGCTTGAGGTAAATCTTCGCACCGCCGCAGAACTCGGTCAGGCGTTCGGCGAAATACAGAGGACTTGGACGACCGACGTAATCGCGCTGGAAGTAGGCCAATTCTTCTTTGAATGCCGGATCTTCCTTGGCCGCTTCGTATTCGCGGGCCAGATCGAGGATCAACGGCATCAGGGTTTCGGCAACGTAACGGCCGCCGAACGCGCCAAACAGGCCGTTGGCATCAGGGCCGTTGCGCAGATTGGTCTGGGTCATTTGGGCGCTCCAGTTGAATGCGTGAATGGGGCATAAAGAGACAGTGGGGTCCACTCTACCCCTGACGTCCTCGACTGAAAACCGATAAGATCGCCATAACCTGTCAGGAAAACTCACAGATAAAATGAGCCACGACCTCCCCCCGCTCAATGCCCTGCGCGCCTTCGAGGCAACCGCCCGGCTGAACAGTGTCAGTCAGGCAGCGGAGCAGTTGCACGTAACTCACGGCGCAGTCAGCCGCCAGCTCAAGGTGCTGGAAGAACACCTCGGCGTCAGCCTTTTCGTCAAGGATGGCCGCGGCCTTAAACTCACAGATGCCGGAATGCGGCTACGCGACGCCAGTGCTGAAGCTTTCGAACGCTTGCGTACGGTTTGCGCCGAGCTCACGCAAAGCACGGCGGATGCGCCATTTGTGCTGGGTTGTTCGGGGAGCCTCCTGGCACGCTGGTTCATTCCGCGCCTGGGTCGATTGAATGCCGACTTGCCTGACCTGCGTTTGCACCTGTCTGCCGGGGAAGGCGATCTCGATCCGCGTCGCCCGGGCCTGGATGCCTTGCTGGTTTTTGCCGAGCCGCCCTGGCCTGCGGACATGCAGGTCTTCGAACTGACCAGCGAGCGGATCGGCCCGGTCATGAGCCCGCGGTTCGCCGGCTTCGAGCGCCTGAAAACGGCACCGCCCAGCGCGTTGCTCAATGAATCGTTGCTGCACACCACTTCCCGGCCGCAGGCCTGGCCCAGCTGGGTGCAACAAAGCGGCCTCGACGCCAAGGCGTTGAAGTACGGACAGGGTTTCGAACATTTGTATTACTTGCTGGAAGCGGCCGTGGCCGGGCTGGGTGTGGCGATTGCCCCGGAGCCGCTGGTGGCTGAAGATTTGAAGGCCGGCCGTTTGGTAGCGCCATGGGGTTTCAGCGAAACCCCGGCACATCTGGCGCTGTGGCTACCCAAGCGCGCCGCGGACGGGCGCGCCCGGCAACTGGCGCATTGGCTCAAGAATGAGTTGCGCCAGACGGATCAGTCACCGCGTTTGCATAGCAAGTAAGCCGCCAACAGGCCCAGTGCACCGACGGCAACACCCGCTGTAGTCCAAGGGTGTTCCTGGGCGTAGTCCCGGGTTGCAATACCTGTCTCACGGGTTTTGACCTTGACCTCTTCATAGGCATCGGCGAGCAGATGGCGCGAATGCCGCAATGCGTTCTCGGCGTTGCCTTTGAGCACCTTGAGGGTTTTACGCGACTCGTCCGAGGCGTCTTCCTTCAGGTTTTCCAAGGATTTGAGCAGACTCTCGATCTCCGCTTCCATGCTTTGCAATGAGGCTTTACGTAACGAGCTGTTGGCCATGGTGGCTCTCCTGCATTGTTGATGAGTGGCGTGTGTTGGTTGGGACTTCAGCGGTTCGAGAAAGTGCAGTAAATCTGAACTTCCATGTCGGATCGAGCGACAGAAGTAAGACACAAATTCACTGCTAGGCTGTACTTCACACCCAAAAGGAGAACCCCATGTCTGACCATCACACCTACAAGAAAGTCGAATTGGTTGGCTCATCCACCAGCAGCATTGAAGATGCGATCAACAACGCCCTGGCTGAAGCGGCCAAAAGCATCAAACACATGGAATGGTTTGAAGTGACCGAAACCCGTGGGCATATCCAGGACGGCAAGGCTGCACACTTTCAGGTGACGCTGAAAGTCGGATTCCGGATTGCCAGCAGCTGAGGGTCGACCCGTCTTCTGAACTTGCGCGCTGGCCGATTGCCATAGGGAATGGCAAAGCGCTACATAAGTGCGTCCAGCCGACGCTGGGCGCCCCTTTGAACCGACCGGGGATGCGACTGATGAAGAAGTTTATTTTGGCAATTGGATTATTGAGCCTTGCAGGCACCGTGTTCGCCGCCGGTAAGTCATGCGAAGAGCTCAAAGCGGAAATCGCCGCAAAACTGGATGCCAAGGGCGTTTCCGGGTATTCGCTGGAAATTGTCGATAAAGGCACCGAGGCCGGCGGGCAAGTGGTCGGCACCTGTGAAAGCGGTACCAAGGTCATTGTCTACAAAAAATAGCCTGATTCCTTCAGACAATAAAAAGCCGACGCAAAACGTCGGCTTTTTACGCCTGCCTGAAGATCAGCCTTTCATGACTTGCGCCAACAATTCGTAGGAATGCAGACGATCGGAATGTTCATACAGGTCGCAGGTAAAGATCAACTCATCGGCCTGAGTCTGTTCGATCAACACTTCCAGTCTGGCGCGGATTTTCTCCGGGCCGCCGATCATTGCCAGACCGAGGAAATCGCTCACCGCTTCTCGCTCATGGGGCAGCCACAGGCCATCCATGGTTTTCACCGGTGGGCGCTGGACCAGGCTCTGGCCTCGCATCAGGGCGAGAATGCGCTGGAACACCGAGGTGGCCAGATAGTCCGCCTGTTCATCGGTGTCAGCCGCCACCAGCGGTACGCCGAGCATCACGTAGGGCTTGTCCAGGACCGCGGAAGGTGTGAAGTGATTGCGGTAGACGCGAATCGCCTCGTGCATGAAGCGCGGTGCGAAATGTGACGCAAAGGCGTAAGGCAATCCTCTTTCGCCCGCCAGTTGCGCACTGAACAGGCTGGACCCCAGCAGCCAGATCGGAACATTCGTACCGGTGCCCGGCATCGCGATGACGCGCTGATCCGGCGTGCGAGGGCCGAGGTAACGCGCCAGTTCCGCAACATCTTCCGGAAAATCGTCGGCACTGCCGGAACGTTCACGGCGCAGGGCGCGGGCGGTCATCTGATCCGAGCCCGGCGCACGCCCGAGGCCAAGGTCGATCCGCCCCGGATAAAGGCTTTCCAAGGTGCCGAATTGTTCAGCAATCACCAATGGCGCGTGGTTGGGCAGCATCACCCCACCCGAACCGACACGGATGGTCGATGTGCCCCCCGCCAGATAACCCAACAGCACCGAGGTCGCGGAACTGGCAATGCCATCCATGTTGTGATGTTCGGCGACCCAAAAACGGTGGTAGCCGAATTTTTCCACATGCTGCGCCAGGTCCAGCGAATTGCGCAGCGATTGCGCTGCGCTGCCGTTTTCCCGCACGGGCACCAGATCGAGGGTCGAGAACTTGATATCGGACAGTCGTTTCATAAACCTGCTACTCCAATTGAGGGCGCAGGTTTTTCTCGCGAACGAAAACCTGCCGAATCCAAAAGCGTGTTACATGCAATGAGGGCATATACCCGAGTTTCAATAGCACGGGGAAAATTCGTACAAAAAAAGCGGACGGATCAGATGAGATGAACTTTGCGCCAAGGTCTATCCTCAGAACCCTGACGAACCAAACCAAATAGGCACGACGCTTCGTGCCGAATCCTGGAGGAGACAAGCATGGCGATCATCAAGAAAGCATCAGCCCATTGGGAAGGTGATCTGAAAACCGGCATCGGCTCGATTTCCACGGAAACCGGTGTACTTCGGGAAGCGCCCTACGGCTTCAAGGCGCGCTTCGAAGGCGGCAAGGGCACCAACCCTGAAGAGCTGATCGGCGCCGCCCACGCGGGTTGTTTTTCCATGGCATTTTCCATGATCCTCGGCGACGCGGGCCTCAAGGCTGACAGTATTGATACCAATGCCGAAGTCACGCTGGATCAGGTGGATGGCGGTTTTGCGATCACGGCCGTGAAACTGATCCTCAAGGCGAAAATTCCCGGCGCCAGCCAGGCGCAGTTCGAAGAGCTGAGCAACAAGGCCAAGGAAGGATGCCCGGTTTCCAAAGTGCTGAATGCCAGGATCACCCTGGAAGCCACGCTGGTCAGTTGAACACTGATTAAAGATCGCAGCCTCAGGCAGCCCCTACAGGGTCAACGTGAATCTGTGGAGCTGCCGAAGGCTGCGATCTTTTTTGCCTTGAAACAAACAACGCTTGCAAAACTGTGGTCGAATTAATGACAGCAGCCCAAACGCACGGATATGCGTGCTGCCTCAAAAGGAGCTTCAACCATGAAACGTTTTGCCTTGGCGGTTATCTGTTGCGCGTTGGCCACATCGGCCTTTGCCGCACCCAAGCCCTGTGAAGAACTCAAGGCCGAAATCGAAGCCAAGATCCAGGCAAGTGGCGTTACGTCCTACACCCTGGAGATCGTGGCCAACGACGAAGTGCACGATCAGAACATGGTCGTAGGCTCATGCGAGAACGGCACCAAGAAAATCATTTACCAGAAGAACGATCGCTGACCGACCCTACGGAACACAGTTGATCTGGCGTTCTTCGGCAACGATTTCATGTTTGGCGTTATACAGGCGTGCTTGCGGGGTGAACGCCATGGAGCGGGCCTGAAGCAGGTAACGCTGACCGGCTTCGAAATGATCGTACTTGATGATCATGTAGCACAGCCGTTCCGTGCCACCATCCATTAGGTCCGAACTTCCACCCGGCACTTCGAAATCGAAGCGAACAGTCAACTCATGACTACCCGGGGTGACCTGGAAAAAACGTCCATCACGCAATCGCTGGTTGTCCAGACGCTCGGCCATCAACAATTTGTCGTTGGGAAATGGCGTAGAGAAATCGACCCACGCCATTTGCGGATTAGCTGCCGGCATCGGTGTCGAACAACCGGCCACCGCACTTGCGGTCAGTAACAGCAATAACCTGCGCATGATGAATATCCCGATGTCTGGATACTCAGGATAGCGCTGATCAGGTGCGTTGGCAGCCAGCCGGTGTGCCTTGACCGATGACTTTTCGCTGCTGATCGTAAAGTTTGGCCCACGGGCGGAAGCCAATGTTCCCCGCTTGCAGTTGATAGCGCTCACCGGCATTGAAACCGTTGAATTTCACGTTCATCTGACAATCACGCCACAGCGGCTCGGCATCGGGGCCGATGTTGGTGGGCTGCACCGGAAACTGATAGCGAACCGTCAACTCATGACTGCCCGGCTGCACCTCGAAGTAACGCTTGTCGGTGGCCGCCTTGTTGTCCACCTCCATCGCCAGCAGTGCCGTGTCTTCCTGATGCGACTCCAGATCGATCCATGCCTGCGTCGGATCATGGTGAGGTAACCCGAACCCGGCACAACCGGCCAGCATCAGCAGGCCTCCCGTCAGCATCAACTTGCGCATAGCGGAGCTCCAGTCAAGCGGGATAGTCTTGCGAGCAGACTCTCCAGAGATTTTTATTTTGATCAGGCCGCGTCCAAGCCTTGGGTTACTTGATCGCGTTTTACGCGTTTTGTTTCCGGGTGCGTTATTTTTGTTGCTCAACGGTTGTTCCAGCATCAGTTACTACAGCCAACTGGCCAGCGGTCAGATGCAGTTGCTGCGGGCACGGGAGCCGGTTTCCAGTGTCATTGCCGACTCTCAGCGAGATCAGAAACTGCGTGCGCATCTGGCCGAATCGCAAAAGGCCCGGACGTTCGCCAGCCGACAGTTGCACCTGCCGGATAACCAGAGTTACCGCTTGTACGCTGACATTGGTCGCCCTTATGTAGTCTGGAACGTATTTGCCACGCCGGAATTTTCCCTGAAACCGCAAAATCACTGCTTCCCGATTGCCGGGTGCGTGGCGTATCGCGGCTATTACAGCCAGAGTGCCGCTCGCGGTGAGGCGGCGTTGCAGCGCCTGCAAGGCCTGGACGTATCCATCGGCGGCGTCGAGGCGTACTCGACACTGGGCTGGTTCAATGATCCGATCATGAGTTCGATGATGGGCTGGGGCGACGAACGCCTGGCCACGCTGATCTTTCACGAACTGGCGCATCAACGCGTGTACGTGAAGGACGACACGGAGTTCAACGAGTCATTCGCCACCTTCGTCGAACAGGAGGGCACCCGCCAATGGCGTGCCTACCGTCGCCTGCCGCCTGAAAGCGGAGCGCAGGCACGGCAACGGGCTCAATTCATTGAGCTGGTTCTGGACACCCGCAGCCGCCTTGAAAACCTGTACGCCCAGCCCTTGCCGCCGGAGCAAATGCGTCAGCGCAAAGCGGCGGAGTTCGAACGCATGCGCGACGAGTACCGCCAATTGCGCGACAGCCAATGGGCCGGGGATAAACGCTATGACGCATGGATCAATGCCCCGATGAACAACGCGCGGCTGTTGCCGTTTGGGCTCTATGACCAGTGGGTGCGGGCGTTTGCAGCGTTATTCAAGCAGGCTGGTGGGGATTGGGTGGCGTTTTATATGGCGGCGGAAGAGCTGGGGGCGTTGCCGCTGGAAAAACGTAAAGCGGCGTTGAAAACATTGGCGGGCTCAAAAATCTCTGGAGGTTGAACCGACGTCATCGCGGGCAAGCCTTGCTCCTACGAATTTGCGTCGAGTGAAAAATCCATGAACGACAACAACTCTGTAGGAGCAAGGCTTGCCCGCGATGGCGACTTCATTAGCCGCGCAAAAACGCCTGGTGCATCTCGTCCAGCGTTTCAAAATGATAGGCCGGCGCTTCAGCGCTCAGCTCTTCCCGACTGCCAAATCCGTATCCCACCGCCGCGGCGTCCAGGCCATTGCTGCGTGCGCCAATCAGGTCGTGCTTGCGGTCGCCGATCATCAGCGTATTGGCCGGGTCCAGGCCTTCCTCGGCTACCAAGTGCGCGATCAGCTCGACCTTATTGGTCCGGGTGCCATCGAGCTCACTGCCGTAAATCACTTTGAAATGTTTGGCGAAGTCGAAATGCCGGGCGATTTCACGGGCGAACACCCACGGCTTGGAGGTGGCGATGTAAAGCTGTCGCCCTTGGCCTCCAAGGGTTTCCAGAAGCGGGGTGACGCCATCAAATACACGGTTTTCGTACAAGCCGGTGACTTTGAAACGCTCCCGGTAGAAATTCACCGCTTCCCAGGCCTTTGGCTCATCAAACCCATAGAACTGCATGAACGCCTGCAACAACGGCGGACCAATGAAGTGTTCGAGCCGGGTCAGGTCGGGCTCATCGATGCCGAGCTTACTCAAGGCAAATTGGATCGAACGTGTAATGCCCTCGCGCGGATCAGTCAGCGTGCCGTCGAGGTCGAATAAAACGGTTTGGTAATGCATGAAAATTCCTGGGCAATGGCGAGGCGCTTTTCGTTATCAGGGGCTTAGTTTTGGTCGTAGCCTTCGGCTAGATGCAGATCCTTGAGTTTCACGTAGTTCGCCGCGCTATAAGTGAAAAAGGCTTGTTCCTTGTCAGTCAGCGGTCTTACCTGCTTCACCGGACTGCCCACATACAAAAAGCCGCTTTCCAGGCGTTTGCCCGGTGGTACGAGGCTGCCGGCACCAATGATCACATCGTCGGCAACCACCGCGCCGTCCATCACGATGCTGCCCATGCCGATCAACACCCGGCTGCCCACGCTGCACCCGTGCAACATGACTTTGTGGGCAATCGTCACGTCATCGCCGATCAGCAACGGGAAACCGTCGGGGTTGAACGGCCCGGCATGGGTGATGTGCAGCACGCAGCCATCCTGCACGCTGGTGCGCGCACCGATGCGGATGCGGTGCATGTCGCCGCGGATCACCGTCAACGGCCATACCGAGCTGTCCTCGCCGATTTCTACGTCGCCGATCACCACCGCCGAGCGGTCGACAAAGGCGCCTTTACCCAGCAACGGCGTGTGGTTCTGGTATTTGCGAAGATTCACGATAGGGTTTCTCTCTGTTGCTGATAGCTGCGGTGAACGTCGATTGTAATTAAGATGGCTGCATGTTTCTTCCAGCCAAGGTGCCAACCGTGAGCGTGAACAACCCTCTTTTGCAGTCCTACGACCTGCCGCCGTTCTCCGCGATCCGTGCCGAGCATGTGCAACCGGCCATTGAACAGATCCTGGCGGATAACCGTGCCGCCATTATCGAGATCCTCAAGACCCAGGGCAAACAACCGACCTGGGCCGGCCTGGTGCTGGCGATGGATGAACTCAACGACCGCCTGGGCGCCGCCTGGAGCCCGGTCAGCCACTTGAACGCCGTGTGCAACAGCGCCGAACTGCGCGAAGCCTACGAGTCATGCCTGCCGGCATTGAGCGCTTACTCGACTGAAATGGGCCAGAACCGTGAACTGTTCCAGGCCTATGAAGCCTTGGCCAACAGCCCGGAAGCCGCCGGTTTCGACGTTGCGCAAAAAACCATCCTGGAACACGCCCTGCGCGACTTCCGTCTGTCGGGTATCGACCTGCCGGAAGCGCAGCAGAAGCGCTATGCCGAAGTGCAGAGCAAACTGTCCGAGTTGGGCAGCCGCTTCTCCAACCAGTTGCTCGACGCAACCCAGGCCTGGACCAAGCACATCACCGATGAAGCCGCCCTCGCCGGCCTGACCGATTCGGCCAAGGCGCAAATGGCCGCCGCGGCACAAGCCAAAGAACTGGATGGCTGGCTGATCACTCTGGAGTTCCCAAGCTACTACGCGGTGATGACCTACGCCCACAACCGTGCGCTGCGTGAAGAAGTCTACGCCGCCTACTGCACCCGTGCGTCGGATCAAGGCCCGAATGCCGGGCAGAACGATAACGGTCCGGTGATGGAAGAAATCCTCGACCTGCGTCAGGAACTGGCAAAACTCCTGGGCTTCGGCAGTTTCTCGGAATTGAGCCTGGCCACCAAAATGGCCGAGTCCAGCGACCAGGTGCTGAGCTTCCTGCGCGATCTGGCCCAACGCAGCAAGCCGTTCGCCGCCCAGGACCTGCAACAGCTCAAGGCTTACGCCGCGGAGCAGGGCTGCGCGGATCTGCAAAGCTGGGACAGCGGTTTCTACGGCGAAAAACTCCGCGAACAGCGCTACAGCGTTGCCCAGGAAGCGCTGCGTGCCTACTTCCCGATCGATAAAGTACTGGGCGGTCTGTTCGCCATCGTTCAGCGCCTCTACGGCATCGAGATCGCCGAACAAAAAGGCTTCGACACCTGGCACCCGGATGTTCGCCTGTTCGAAATCAAGGAAAACGGCCAGCACGTCGGGCGCTTCTTCTTCGACCTCTACGCCCGCGCCAACAAGCGCGGCGGGGCCTGGATGGACGGCGCCCGGGACCGTCGCCGCACCGCTGACGGAGTGCTGCAAAGCCCGGTGGCCAACCTGGTGTGCAACTTCACCCCAGCCGACAGCGGCAAGCCTGCGCTGCTGACCCACGATGAAGTCACCACGCTGTTCCACGAGTTCGGCCATGGCCTGCACCACTTGCTGACCCGGGTCGAGCACGCCGGCGTGTCCGGAATCAACGGCGTGGCCTGGGACGCGGTCGAGTTGCCGAGCCAGTTCATGGAAAACTGGTGCTGGGAGCCGGAAGGCCTGGCGCTGATTTCCGGTCATTACGAAACCGGCGAGCCGTTGCCGCAGGACCTCCTGCAAAAAATGCTTGCGGCGAAGAACTTCCAGTCCGGCCTGATGATGGTGCGCCAACTGGAGTTCTCACTGTTCGACTTCGAACTGCATGCGACTCACGGCGACGGCCGCAGTGTGCTGCAAGTGCTCGAAGGGGTGCGGGACGAGGTTTCTGTGATGCGCCCACCGGCCTACAACCGCTTCCCCAACAGCTTTGCGCACATCTTCGCCGGCGGTTACGCCGCGGGGTACTACAGCTATAAATGGGCAGAAGTGCTGTCCGCTGATGCGTTTTCGAAGTTCGAGGAAGAAGGCGTGCTCAACGCCGACACTGGCCGAGCATTCCGCGAGGCGATTCTCGCGCGGGGGGGTTCCCAGGAGCCGATGGTGTTGTTCGTCGACTTCCGTGGCCGCGAGCCTTCGATTGACGCACTCTTGCGCCACAGCGGCCTGAGTGAGGACGCGGCAGCATGAGTGAGGGTCCCGTGATTACCAAACGACGCTTTATCGCCGGGGCGGTTTGCCCGGCCTGCAGTGAGCCGGACAAGTTGATGATGTGGAACGAAGACAGCGTGCCGCATCGTGAATGCGTGGCTTGCGGATACTCGGACACGCTCAATGAACAAGGTTTGTCGGTGCCCAAGGAACTGGGCACCCGGGTCAATACGTCTGCCCTGAAGGCACCTGATACCAAGGTTCAGGCAGTGCAGTTTTTCCCGAACCCGAAGCTGAAAAAGAAACCTGACGAGCAGCATTGAGTAGAAAGACGCCTCCCGATGCGCAATGCAGTGGGAGGCGTTGTTGTTACTGAAGATGAGCGGACTGGAACCAGTTTTTCATCGAACACGCCGCGAACGGGCTCGTGCTGCAATCGCCATTGGCCAATGCAGTGCGAAGCTTGTCCACGTCAGCCTGCATCATGTAACGGATGCCGTCCTTGAAGTGAGTGCTGTCTCCAAAGCCGCCCTGGGTCATTTCGCTCAGCGCGTCCTCCTTGCTCCATCCCTGCACCACCACCCGATACATGGCCGCGATCAGGCCGGTTCGGTCTGAGCCGTGTTTACAGTGCATCAGCACCGGGCCATTGGTTTCGGCAGTTCGAATGGCCCGTAATGCCTTGAGTATGTCGGCATCATCGACGTGGTTGGTTCGATAAGGCAGATGTACTTGAGTGATTGCAGGCGTGGATAACCAGTTTGCGTCCGACTCAGGTAGAAAACTGATGACTGTTGCGACCTTGAGTCTTTCCAATAACCGCAGCGCTCCACTGTCGGGTAATGCACTGCGGTACAACGTCGGCGACATTTTAAACAGGTTGTATTGCACTTCGACCGGTTGTGCCCATTCTGCCGGACGGCGCAAATCGGCATCATCGGCGTACACCGGTGCCAAGTGAAGCAATACGACCAGTGATAAACACATCACCGAAATAAAACGCAGAAAGAACATGCTGGGTGACCGTCAGGATGGAAGCTGGACATTGAGGTCAAGCTTGCATCCTGATCAGTCAAAGACCCGTGAGCTATCTGTCAAAGAAACGTGAACCCTTGCATCAAGGATTGATAATCGCCGCATAAGCCTTGGCCAGTGCCTCTAACTTGGCCTTGTCCCCTGCACCAATGACCCCGTCGCGGTCTACATCCTTGTTAACGTTTCCAATACTGAAAGAGTTGCCAAGGTCTTTGGACGTGGCCGTAAAAAAAACCGAATCAACCAAGGTTTCGATTTGTTGTTGATTCTCCGCATCCCAACTTAGCTCTTTACGAGCAAGTTGCAACGAAACAAGAGTATTCGGCTCCGAAGGGCTCGGCCGCATGAGTTGTAGAAAGATGCCACGCTGATTAAAGAAAGACATAAACAAATCCTTTTATTTATTTTGCTTAGTGGGTGTTACTTGGAGGTAAGAATATAGAAGGTAACGTTTAATCGAGCGACGCCTTATATGTTTCTTCAATTTACCAGTTGCCGGACACGCTATTTGAAAGATCTGCCCAGCCTAGTAAAAAGCTGAACGGTACTGGTTGATAGGGGCAACCTCGTATACTGTATGAATATACAGACCAAGGAACACCTTCGATGGCGACCATCCTGCCTCCCCGCGGTCGCGGCACTGCGGCCAACCCGCACAATCGCTTTGCTCCGAGCCGCTCGGTAGCCGAGGACGACGGCTGGCATCAGGAAGCGCCAGTGACTCAAGGCACCGAAGTGCGCATCGAGACGGCGAAAAGCATCATCACTCGCAACAACTCACCAGACCTGCCCTTCGACCGCTCGATCAATCCTTATCGTGGGTGCGAACACGGTTGCATTTATTGCTATGCGCGCCCCAGTCACGCCTATTGGGACATGTCGCCGGGGCTGGATTTCGAGACCCGGTTGATCGCCAAGACCAATGCAGTGGAGGTGCTGGAACAGCAGTTGTCCAAGCGCGGCTATCAATGTGCGCCGATCAACCTCGGTTCCAACACCGATCCGTATCAGCCGATCGAGCGCGAGTACAAAATCACCCGCCAGACTCTCGAGGTATTGCTGCGCTATCGCCATCCCGTGACCATCATCACCAAAGGTTCACTGATTCTTCGCGATCTGGACCTTCTGGCCGAACTTGCACAGCAAAGGCTGGTGGCGGTGATGATCAGCCTGACCACCCTTGACGACGAGCTCAAACGCATCCTCGAACCCCGCGCCGCGGCGCCCAAGGCCCGGCTGCGGGCAATCAGGGTCATGCGTGATGCGGGCATTCCGGTGGGTGTGCTGTGTTCACCGATGATTCCGATGATCAACGACAGCGAACTCGAAAGCCTGCTCACTGAAGCCCAGGCGGCCGGGGCGCAAAGCGCTGCCTACATGATGTTGCGCCTGCCGTTGGAAGTGGCGCCGCTGTTCGAGCAATGGCTGGCCGCCCACTATCCGCAACGGGCGGCGCATGTGTTGAGCCTGATACGCCAGAGTCGTGGCGGTGAGCTTTACGACAGCCGCTTTGGCGCACGAATGCGCGGAGAAGGACCGTTTGCCGATTTGCTGGCGCAGCGCTTTGCCAAGACCATCAAGCGCCTGGGGCTTAATCATCGGGAAGGCTTCAACCTGGACTGCGACGCCTTTTGTCCGCCGGGTCGCCAAATGTCACTGATTTGAGGACAATTGGCCTATGGTTGAGTACTGAAGAACGCGCTCGAAGATTAAGCTGGTCACGTTTTTTGTGACCTGGAACACACGTTCTAGAGCGCTTTATTCAGTTTGAGTTAAGATTCGGCCGCTACCTTGTTCATCGAGTGACTGACGGGTCGAGGCCTTCGACCTGGATGTTTTTTATACAGCCACTGGCTTCACACCGGACTTCACGGAAAACTCCCTGACTCCGCCAAAGAGGATGAATCATGAGTGACAAGGATAAACAGCCGTTGGCTGCGTCGGCTTCCACCCAACCCGAGGCGGAAACCGCCGATGCAGCGCTGCAGCATATCGTTGACGGCTTTTTGCATTTCCATCATGAGATCTTTCCGCAACAGGAAGAGCTCTTCAAGAAACTCGCCACGGCTCAACGCCCGCGAGCCATGTTCATCGCCTGCGCCGATTCGCGCATCGTTCCTGAACTGATCACCCAAAGCGCCCCCGGCGACCTGTTCGTGACGCGTAACGTCGGCAACGTCGTACCGCCTTACGGACAGATGAACGGAGGTGTCTCCACGGCGATCGAGTACGCGGTGCTGGCCCTCGGTGTGCACCACATCATCATCTGCGGGCACTCCGACTGCGGCGCGATGCGAGCGGTGCTCAACCCCCAGAGCCTGGAAAAAATGCCTACGGTCAAAGCCTGGCTGCGGCATGCCGAAGTGGCGAAGACCATGGTCCAGGACAACTGCAACTGCGCGAATGAAAGCGAAAGCATGCACATCCTCACCGAAGAGAATGTCATCGCCCAATTGCAGCATTTGCGCACTCATCCATCGGTTGCCTCGCGAATGGCTAACGGTCAGTTGTTTATCCACGGTTGGGTCTACAACATCGAAACCAGCGAAATCAAAGCCTACGACGCCGATCAGGGATGTTTCCTGCCGCTCAATGGCAGCCTGCCCGTTCCGGTGGCGACGCCCAAAGCGCGCTTCTAAAACCTCCTAAATCCGTATGGTTCAGTCGAGGCTGCCGATCAGGCAGCCTGGCTTCGCCATGCCTGAAGAAAACTTCGGGAGAATCACCATGCGTGCTGCGCAATTCAAAAATGTTTTACCAAGGGAGCTGCTGGCTTCCGTGGTCGTTTTTCTGGTCGCCCTGCCCTTGTGCATGGGCATTGCCATTGCTTCGGGTTTACCTCCGGCCAAAGGCCTGATCACCGGGATCATTGGTGGCCTGGTCGTTGGTTGGCTGGCCGGTTCGCCCTTGCAAGTAAGCGGTCCCGCCGCCGGTCTGGCGGTACTGGTATTCGAACTGGTACGTCAGCATGGCGTGACCATGCTCGGGCCGATATTACTGCTCGCAGGTTTTCTGCAATTGGTGGCCGGCCGTTTGAAACTGGGCTGCTGGTTCCGCGTGACAGCGCCTGCCGTCGTGTACGGCATGCTTGCCGGGATCGGTGTGCTGATCGTCCTCTCACAGGTGCACGTGATGCTCGATGCGGCGCCAAAGCCGTCAGGGCTGGATAACCTCGCGAGCTTTCCCACCGCAGTCGCCCAGGCTTTGCCATCCGTTGGCTGGCAGGCCGGCCTGCTCGGGTTATCGACCATCGCCGTGATGTGGCTATGGGAAAAGCTGCGTCCGCATTCTCTGCGTTTCATACCTGGCGCCTTGCTCGGTGTGGGTCTCGCCACTACCGCCAGCCTGCTCATGTCGTTGCAGGTCAAACGGGTGGAGGTTCCGGCCAATCTGGCTGAAGCCATTGATTGGCTGCGACCGGCAGATTTGCTCAATCTGGCAGACCCTGCCCTGCTCATCGCTGCCTTTGCAGTGGCTTTCATCGCCAGTGCCGAAACCCTGCTGTCGGCTGCCGCAGTAGACCGGATGCACAGCGGCCAGCGCTCGGACTTCGACCGGGAACTGTCGGCGCAAGGCGTCGGTAACATGCTCTGCGGGCTGCTCGGCGCTCTGCCGATGACGGGCGTGATCGTGCGCAGCTCCGCCAACGTCCAGGCCGGCGCTACCACGCGTTACTCGACGATTTTCCACGGCCTGTGGCTGCTGGCGTTCGTTTTGCTGTTGTCGAGCGTGTTGCAAAGCATTCCGGTGGCTAGCCTGGCGGGTGTGCTGGTTTATACCGGATTCAAGCTTGTGGATCTCAAGGCTTTCCGCGGTCTGGGGCGCTACGGCCGGATGCCGATGTTCACCTATGCCGCCACCGCATTAGCCATCGTTTTCACTGACTTGCTGACCGGCGTATTGATCGGCTTCGGCCTGACGCTGGTGAAGCTGGCATTGAAGGCTTCACGGTTGAAAATCAGCCTGATCGATCTGCCCGAGGCAGGAGAAATGGAATTGCGCCTGACAGGCGCGGCGACTTTTCTCAAAGTGCCGGCGCTGACCAAGGTACTGGCGACCATTCCCGCAGGTGCGACAGTGCACGTGCCGCTCAATAACCTGAGCTACATCGATCACTCATGCCTGGAACTGCTGGAAGAATGGGGTCGGGCGAATGCAGCCAAAGGTTCGAAGCTGTTGATTGAGTCGCGGGGGTTGAAGCGCAGGCTTGAAGGGCGGGTTCGGACTAATACGGGAATTGGCGCGGCTGGCTGAGGGCCAATGTAGGAGCGAGCCTGCTCGCGATGGCGGCGAATCAGTCAACTGTAATGTTGAATGACTAGGTCTCATCGCGAGCAGGCTCGCTCCTACAGGGGATTGTGTTTACCGGTAGATCAGGCCACCGTCTGATCCAGCTCCAGGCCTACACCCAAACGGCGCGACATGCACGGCCAGCGCTTCCACGCAGCACCGGTATCCGGACTGTTGAGCTTCTCGCGGTAGGCTTCCACCGACTCCAGCGCAAAGCTGTCATCGTTGAGCATTTCGTCTACGGCGTGGTGGACTGCCTCATCCAGTTGGTTGGCAAATTCCTCACCGATCAACTGGTGGGCAATCAGGTTGGCGACCGTCATGTCCAATGGGATCAGTGGCTGGCCAAAGTGCTTGATATACAGGTCGTTGACCTCTTCGACAAACCGGTGGGCCAAATAGGCTTCGTCCAGCAGGCTGTCGAGCCCGACGTGCCCGGCCATGATTGCCGGTGGCTGGATGAAGTACTGCTCGGCGATTTTCAATACCGGTTTGATCTGTGACTCGATGCCCGCTTCCCTTGCGACTTCATTGGCTGCATCCAGCAGATCGGGCACTTCTTCGATATAAGCGGCGACAAAACGCGTGAGTACGCCGTTGGTATCGGTCTCCGGCAACTGGATCGCCGGGTGTAGATGAGGCAGTTTGCTTTCCAGCTGACGCGTCAGCAGGCCGGTCTCGGCTTCGTGTTGTTGGGCTTTTTGGATCTGCTCGCGCAATGCGGCGGTGTTCATGAAAACTCCAGGAAACAAAGGCAATGAAATAGGGAAGACATAACTTAGCTGGCTTACGAAAAATGCTAAGACGCATTTGTCATAATTATTTCATCCTTGAGACGCCCGCGTTATATCGGTTCGCCACCACTCGTCTGCATCCTTCTCCATTCGTGCCCCGCAACGCAAGTTAATGCTGTTTCAGATGATTTACGCCTTGGCATTGCGAGGTGAGAGTCGCTGTCTATACTCGGGTTGGAATGGAGTTAGCTGATGACGCCCGACTGCACACGCAGCAAGGCTCGGCAATTCAAGTTCGTAGTCTGATGCAGCCGCTCCCTTGCCGCAGGTGAAAGCCGGCGGGATAACAAGAACGATAAGGGGAACCCGCAATGATGCGACATCCACATGTCTGGATGGGCCTCCTGTTGTGGTCGATTTTCAGTCAGGCGCAAGCGGCCTGGACTGTGAATATGGCGCCTGGAGCGACTGAAATCAGTCACGCTGTGTTTGACCTGCACATGACCATTTTCTGGATCTGTGTGGTGATCGGCATCATCGTCTTTGGTGCGATGTTCTGGTCGATGATCCTGCACCGCCGCTCGACAGGGCAGGTGGCGGCCAAGTTTCATGAAAGCACCACCGTCGAAATTCTGTGGACCATCGTGCCCTTCATCATCCTTGTGGCCATGGCGGTTCCCGCGACGGCGACCCTGATCAAGATGTACGACGCCAGTGAGCCGGATATCGATATCCAGGTCACCGGCTATCAATGGAAATGGCATTACAAATACCTGGGCCAGGACGTCGAGTTCTTCAGCAACCTGGCCACCCCCGCCGACCAGATCCACAACAAGGAAGCCAAGAGCGAGCACTATTTGCTTGAGGTCGACAAGCCATTGGTGCTGCCGATCGGCGCCAAGGTGCGCTTCCTCGTGACGTCCGCCGACGTGATCCACTCATGGTGGGTGCCGGCCTTTGCGGTCAAGCGCGATGCGATCCCGGGGTTCGTCAACGAAGCCTGGACGCGCATCGAAAAACCCGGCATCTACCGTGGCCAATGCGCCGAGCTGTGCGGCAAGGACCACGGGTTCATGCCGATCGTGGTCGAGGTCAAGGAAAAGGCCGATTACGAGAAATGGCTGGGCGAGCGCAAGGCGGAAGCTGCGCAACTCAAGGAACTGACCAGCAAGGAATGGACCCTCGACGAGCTCAAGGAGCGTGGCGACAAGGTCTATCACACCACTTGCGTGGCCTGTCACCAGGCTGAGGGTCAGGGGTTGCCGCCGATGTTCCCGGCCCTCAAGGGCTCGAAAATCGCCACCGGCCCGATCAAGGATCACCTGAACATTGTCTTCCACGGCAAGCCCGGCACGTCCATGGCGGCCTTCGGCAAGCAACTGTCGGAAGTCGATATCGCGGCGGTCGTGACCTACGAACGTAACGCCTGGGGCAACAACAAGGGCGACATGGTCACGCCGAAAGAAGTGCTTGAGCTGAAACAGGCGGAAAGCAAATGACCCGGTCCATTGCTCACCTCAGGAACCGGTCGGGGCAATGCGCCCCGGCCTGCCCAGCCCATCCGGTTAAAGGAGACAGGCCATGAGCGCCGTAATCGATGACCACGGTCATGCCGACCACGCCCACGGCCCCGCCAAAGGCCTGATGCGTTGGGTGCTGACCACCAACCACAAAGACATCGGCACGCTGTACCTGTGGTTCGCGTTTTCCATGTTCCTGCTCGGCGGTTCGTTCGCGATGGTGATTCGCGCCGAGCTGTTCCAGCCAGGCCTGCAAATCGTCCAGCCGGAATTTTTCAACCAGATGACCACCATGCACGGCCTGGTGATGGTCTTCGGTGCGGTGATGCCGGCGTTCGTCGGCCTCGCCAACTGGATGATTCCGCTGATGGTCGGTGCGCCGGACATGGCCCTGCCACGGATGAACAACTTCAGCTTCTGGCTGTTGCCGGCAGCGTTCATCCTGTTGGTCTCGACCCTGTTCACCCCGGGTGGCGGGCCGAACTTCGGCTGGACGTTCTACGCCCCGCTGTCGACGACCTACGCGCCGGAAAGCGTGACGTTCTTCATCTTCGCCATCCACTTGATGGGGATCAGTTCGATCATGGGTGCGATCAACGTGATCGCCACCATCCTCAACCTGCGCGCCCCCGGCATGACGCTGATGAAAATGCCGCTGTTCGTCTGGACCTGGCTGATCACCGCGTTCCTGCTGATCGCGGTGATGCCGGTACTGGCCGGTTGCGTGACGATGATGCTGATGGACATCCACTTCGGCACCAGCTTCTTCAGTGCTGCCGGCGGCGGCGACCCGGTGCTGTTCCAGCACGTGTTCTGGTTCTTCGGTCACCCCGAGGTGTACATCATGATCCTGCCAGCCTTCGGTGCCGTCAGCTCGATCATCCCGACCTTCTCGCGCAAGCCGCTGTTCGGCTACACCTCGATGGTCTACGCCACGGCCAGTATTGCGTTCCTGTCGTTCATCGTCTGGGCGCACCACATGTTCGTGGTCGGCATTCCGTTGGTGGGCGAGCTGTTCTTCATGTACGCCACGCTGCTGATCGCGGTACCCACGGGCGTGAAGGTGTTCAACTGGGCCAGCACCATGTGGCAAGGCTCGCTGACGTTCGAGACACCGATGCTGTTTGCGGTGGCATTCGTGATCCTGTTCTCCATCGGCGGTTTCTCCGGGCTGATGCTGGCCATCGCCCCGGCGGACTTCCAGTACCAGGACACTTACTTCGTGGTCGCGCACTTCCACTATGTATTGGTGCCGGGTGCAATTTTCGGGATCTTCGCCTCCGCCTACTACTGGATGCCGAAGTGGACCGGCCACATGTACGACGAAACCCTCGGCAAGCTGCACTTCTGGCTGTCGTTCATCGGCATGAACATGGCCTTCTTCCCGATGCACTTCGTGGGCCTGGCCGGCATGCCGCGGCGGATTCCCGACTACAACCTGCAATTCGCCGACTTCAACATGGTGTCGTCGATCGGCGCATTCATGTTCGGCGCCACGCAGATCTTCTTCCTGTTCATCGTGATCAAGACCATTCGTGGTGGCCCGCCGGCACCGGCCAAACCGTGGGATGGGGCTGAAGGCCTGGAATGGAGCATCCCGTCGCCGGCGCCGTATCACACCTTTACTACGCCGCCGGAAGTGAAATGAAAAATTTATGCCCTGTGGAAATTCCTGTGGGAGCTGGCTTGCCAGCGATGGGATCACCGCGGTGTGTCAGGCAAGCAGCCATCGCTGGCAAGCCAGCTCCCACGGGGTTCCGGGTAAAGGGTCAAGATCATGGCTGATTCGATTTCGATGAAGAAGCTGGTCACTCGTCTGTTGCTGGTGGTGGTGGCGATGTTTGTATTCGGGTTTGCCCTGGTGCCGATCTACGACGTGATGTGCAAGGCGTTCGGCATCAATGGCAAGACGGGCGGGCAGTATGAGGGTGAGCAAACGGTGGACAGCTCGCGGCAGGTTCGCGTGCAGTTTCTGTCGACCAACTCCGCCGACATGTCCTGGGATTTTTATCCCAAGCAGGATGAGTTGACGGCCAACCCCGGGGCGGTGAACGAGATGATCTTCATTGCACACAACCCCACCGACAAGCCAATGAGCGCCCAGGCCGTGCCGAGCATCGCGCCAAGCGCGGCGGCGGCGTATTTCCACAAGACCGAATGTTTTTGCTTTACCCAGCAAGTGCTGCAGCCCGGTCAACGGATCGAGATGCCGGTACGTTTCATCGTTGACCGTGACATGCCCAAGGAAGTGAAGCACCTGACGCTGTCCTACACGCTGTTCGATATCACCGCCCGACATCCACCGGTCGCAGTAAACACTGGCGGTTGAGCGTGCCCGATAAGGAGAACAATAAATGGCAACTCATGAGCATTATTACGTTCCGGCCCAGAGCAAATGGCCGATCATCGCCACGGTCGGGATGTTCGTCACGGTGTTCGGCCTGGCCACCTGGTTCAATGACCTGAAGGCGGCACGGCCAGAATCCCATGGCCCGCTGATCTTTTTCGTCGGTGGCTTGCTGCTCGCTTACATGTTGTTCGGCTGGTTCGGCACGGTGATCAAGGAAAGTCGCGACGGCTTGTACAGCGCGCAGATGGACCGCTCGTTCCGCTGGGGCATGAGCTGGTTCATCTTCTCCGAGGTGATGTTCTTTATCGCCTTCTTCGGTGCGCTGTTCTATGTCCGGCAGGTCTCCGGTCCGGCACTCGGCGGAGAAGGCGCCAAAGGCCTGGCTCACATGCTCTGGCCGAACTTCGAGTTCGTCTGGCCGTTGCTGAACAATCCGGACTCGAAACTGTTTCCGCCGCCCAAGGACGTCATCAGTCCATGGGGCTTGCCGTTGCTCAACACCGTGCTGTTGGTGAGCTCTAGTGTGACCGTGACCATCGCCCACCACGCCTTGAAAAAGGGCCATCGCGGTGCGCTGAAACTGTGGCTGGCGATCACCGTATTGCTGGGCTGTGCGTTTCTCGGCTTCCAGGCTGAAGAATATATCCACGCTTACAACGAACTGGGCCTGACTTTGGGTTCGGGCATCTACGGCGCGACGTTCTTCATGCTCACCGGGTTCCACGGCGCCCACGTGACCATGGGCACCATCATCCTGTTGGTGATGCTGATACGAGTGATGCGTGGGCACTTCGACAACGAGCATCAGTTCGGCTTCGAGGCGGCGAGTTGGTACTGGCACTTCGTGGACGTGGTGTGGATCGGCTTGTTCGTATTCGTTTACGTGCTTTAACCCCTACCAGGGGGCGTGGGAAACCAACTGGCCGCTGAAAAAACCCCAGGCGATCAAGCCGACGGTGATGGCGGCCAGCGTGACACGAACACTCAAGGCAATGACGAGGCGATTCGAACTGCTGTCGTCCTTGACCAGAAAAAACAGGCCGCTGAACAGGCTGACAACCGTGGCAATCAGCATCAGGACGATGGCTGCTTTGAGCATGGTGAGACTCCGGGGGACTAGCGATGCACTTGAGTATAGCTATCGCACCGACTGACTTTCTGGCGACGCCATGAAGCGCTTCCGGCCGGGCATCGTGCCGACATTGGTGGTCGCCCTGCTGCTGCCGCTGCTGGTGTCGCTCGGGTTCTGGCAATTGGGCCGGGGCGCGGAGAAAAGCGCGCTGTTGCAAACCTATAGCGAGCGCCGGGCCGCCGAACCGATGCTCAGCACCGAACTGCAACACAGCGTTGATCCAGCCTTCCGCCGGGTTCGCCTGCACGGTCAGTTCGATGCCAGCCACAGCCTGTTGCTGGATAACCGCCAGCGTGACGGCAAGGTCGGCGTCGAGCTGCTGCAACCGTTTCAGGATCAGGCGACCGGCCTCTGGCTGCTGGTCAATCGAGGCTGGCTGCCGTGGCCGGACCGGCGCACTCCACCGCAATTCACCACACCGGTTCAGGCATTGAGCCTGGATGCCTGGGTCTACGTGCCGCCGGGCGCAACCTTCCAGTTGCACGCCGATCCCGATTCCACGACCTGGCCGCAATTGGTCACCGCAGTTGACCCGACCAAGCTCTGGGCAGGTCTCGACCGCGAAGGCTTCGCCTATGAATTACGTGCAGAAACCGGACCGGCGACTTACCAGGCCGATTGGCCGGTCGTTGCCATGGGGCCGGAAAAACACATCGCTTATGCCGTGCAGTGGTTCGCCCTGTCGATCGCCCTGTTCGGCCTTTATCTCTATCTCGGTTGGCACAACGCAAAGGAGAAACACCATGGGAGCGGCCATGAATCCACCCAGCATGTCTGAGGCAAAACCGGCGTTGAACCGGCGCAAGGGACGTTTGCAGTTGCTGCTGATCCTGCTCGGTGTGATCGGGCCGATGATCCTCGCCACCGGCATGTACAAACTGCAGTTTTGGGTGCCGGAGGGCCGCAGTTATCACGGCGAACTGATCGGCAATGGCCAGACCCGCGCCGACCTCGGCGTAAAGGCTGAGGAAGAGCGCTGGCAGTTGCTGGTGACCGCGCCCAAGGATTGCGCTGTCGACTGTCAGCAACTGGTGTATCTGGCGCGGCAGATCCAGATCGGCCTGGGCCGCGATGCCGGGCGCGCCAGCCATGCCATCGCCGCTGCACAGCCGTTGAGCAGCGATTACCAGGTCAAGTTGAGCCGCGAATACCCGCAGCTGCAACGCTATCCGCTGGACCTCGCTACCTTCAGCAAAACCACGGGTGACAAGGCCGAACCACAACTGTGGATCATCGATCCCCACGGCAACCTGGTGCTGCGCTACGACCCGTCGGTCAAGGGCAAGGATCTGCTGAACGACCTGCGTCACCTGCTGAAACTGTCCAACATCGGATAAGGACATCGTCATGGCCAAACCTGGATTTCGCCTCGCGCTGTTTGCCACCTTGCTGGCACTGATTGTGGTGTTGCTCGGCGCCTACACCCGCCTGACCCACGCCGGCCTCGGCTGCCCGGACTGGCCCGGCTGTTACGGCTTTATCAGCGTGCCTAAAAGCGAAGCCCAATTGGCCCATGCCGAATTGCATTTCCCGGACACGCCGGTCGAAGCCCACAAGGGCTGGAACGAGATGATCCATCGCTATTTTGCCGGCACCCTGGGGCTGTTGATTGTGGCCCTGGCCGCTCGCTCATGGATGCATCGCCGGCATCCAGGCCAGCCGGTGAAGCTGCCGCTGTTCCTGCTGGCGGTGGTGTCCGCGCAAGCGGCGTTCGGCATGTGGACAGTGACGCTCAAGCTCTGGCCGCAAGTGGTGACCGGGCACCTGCTCGGCGGTTTCGCCACGTTGAGCCTATTGTTCCTGCTGACCTTGCGCCTCTCCGGTGTACTGCCGGCATTGACCGTGCCACGTCGTTTGCAGCACTGGGCGACGGCAGGGCTGCTGCTGGTGATCGGGCAAATCGCCCTCGGTGGCTGGGTCAGCTCCAATTATGCCGCGGTGGCCTGCATCGACTTTCCGACCTGCCACGGTCAATGGCTGCCCCCTGCCGATTTCGCCAATGGCTTTCACCTGACCCAGCACATCGGCCCGAATTACCTCGGCGGACAACTGGACAGTGATGCGCGCACAGCGATTCACCTGACGCACCGCATCGGCGCGCTACTGGTGACCCTGGTGCTGCTCGGCCTGGCCTGGCAACTGAAGGTAGTCGGCATGACGCGACTGGCGGGGCTGGTATTGCTCGCCCTCACGGCGCAAATCACGCTGGGCATCAGCAACGTGGTGTTCCATCTGCCACTGCCGGTGGCCGTGGCGCACAACGCCGGGGGTGCGGCGCTGTTGCTGACGATGGTGCTGGTCAATTATCACGCGCGAACCAGCCTGGTTCGGGTCAAACAAACAACTCGCTGGCGCTTCAGCCCGCGTAAACATTCAGCCGGGCCCATAACAATAAAAGGAGAAATGCCATGGCGATTCTGATCGGCGAGCGTCACAGCCAGGCAATCTGGCGTGACTACCTGGAACTGACCAAACCGAAAGTGGTGGTGCTGATGCTCATCACTTCGCTGGTGGGGATGTTCCTGGCCACTCGCGCCGGGGTGCCATGGACCGTGCTGGTGTTCGGCAACCTGGGGATCGCCCTGTGTGCGGGCGGTGCGGCAGCGGTCAACCATGTGGTGGACCGGCGGATCGATGCCGTCATGGCGCGCACCCATAAACGCCCCTTGGCCGAGGGGCGAGTCTCACCAACGGCGGCGCTGACGTTTGCGCTGGTGCTGGCGGTGCTTGGCCAGGCCCTGTTGCTGGCCTTCACCAATCCACTGACAGCCTGGCTGACCCTCGCCTCGTTGCTTGGCTATGCGGTGGTGTACACCGGTTTTCTCAAACGTGCGACGCCACAGAACATCGTGATCGGCGGCCTGGCTGGTGCCGCACCGCCCTTGCTCGGCTGGACCGCTGCCACCGGCCATGTCAGTGCCGAACCGTTGCTGTTGGTGCTGATCATTTTCGCCTGGACCCCACCGCATTTCTGGGCGCTGGCCATCCACCGCAAAGAGGAATACGCCAAGGCTGACATTCCGATGCTGCCGGTAACCCACGGCGAGCATTACACCAAGGTGCATATTCTGCTTTACACCGCCGCGCTGCTGGCCGTGAGCCTGATGCCGTACGTGATCCACATGAGCGGCCTGCTCTACCTGACCTGCGCGATCGTCCTCGGCGCGAGGTTCCTGCAATGGGCCGTGGTGCTGTACCGTGGCACTCGGCCGCACGCGGCGATCAACACGTTCAAGTACTCTATTTATTACTTGTTCCTGCTGTTCATCGCGCTGCTCGTAGACCACTACTTATTGTTGAACCTATGACTCGAACCCAGAAAACCGTCTTCATCCTTGTCGCCCTGATCGCGCTGGTCCTGGGCCTGACCATCAACAAAGTGCTGTCCGGCAAAGGTCAGGGCGACCCGACGGCACTGATCGACGCCGGGATCATCCTGCTGCCGCAAAGCCGCAATCTGCCGAGCGTGACGATGACCGATCAGGACGGCAAACCGGTTGAAATCAATGAACTCAAAGGCAAGTGGTCGCTGCTGTTCTTCGGCTACACGTTCTGCCCGGACATCTGCCCGACCACCCTCGCCCAGTTGCGCCAGATCAAAAGTGAACTGCCACCGGAGGCGGTGGACAAGTTGCAGATCGTGCTGGTCAGCGTCGATCCCAATCGCGATACGCCGAAGCAGCTCAAACAGTATCTGGGTTACTTCGATCCACAATTCGTCGGCCTGACGCCGAACTCCGTGGAGGAACTGCAAAAAGTTGCCAATGCAGTGAGCATTCCGTTCATCCCGGCGGATACCAGCAAGCCGAACTACACCGTCGACCACAGCGGCAACCTCGCGGTCATCGGACCAGACGGCACGCAGCGCGGGTTCATTCGTGCGCCGTTGAACAACGTTAAGCTGGTGGCGCAGTTGCCGGTGATGCTCAAGCGTCAGTGACAACGCCACCCAACCCTGTAGGAGCGAGCCTGTTCGCGATAGCGGACTGACATTCAACATTGATGTTGGATCTGATGGCCCTATCGCGAGCAGGCTCGCTCCCACAAGGTCCGTATTTCAGGCAACAAAAAATGGGCACCCAACCTGGTTGGTGTGCCCATTTTTTATTCCGCCCCCCCTTTTGCGGGGTGGAAATCAAGGATTGACGCTGTCTTTCAGTATCTATAAGAAAAATGTTTCACTTATTTTGCATGCAGCTC
>NZ_RCNY01000090.1:0-39833 GCF_004307635.1 Pseudomonas sp. Sample_22 | reverse complement strand
ATCACTATCAGCAGACCAAAAACCTGCTGGTGAGCTACGACATCAATCCGCTGGGTTTCTTCTGATCCGGCGCGATATCGCGTAACGGCTATCGCGGGCAAGCCTTGCTCCTACAGACCGCGCAAATCTGTAGGAGCCGGCTTGCTGGCGATGGCATCCGCAAACACACCGCAAATCATCGCCCTGCCGCCCTGGCACGGGCTTTGCGTGCCCGCATTACACGCAACCGCAGCGCCCGAAAGTCCACAAGCTCAAAAAAAACCAGAGAGGACTTATGACTATTCCTTCCACACAGCTCAAACCCACACTCGGCACCCTGCATTTATGGGGCATTGCCGTCGGCCTGGTGATTTCCGGCGAGTACTTCGGCTGGAGTTACGGCTGGGGCACCGCAGGAACCCTGGGCTTTCTCGTCACCGCGCTGATGGTGGCGACGATGTACACCTGCTTCATCTTCAGTTTTACCGAGTTGACGACGGCGATTCCCCACGCAGGCGGACCATTTGCCTACAGCCGCCGGGCCTTCGGCGAGAAAGGCGGATTGATCGCCGGTATCGCCACCCTGATTGAATTCGTCTTTGCGCCCCCGGCCATCGCCATGGCCATCGGCGCCTACCTCAACGTGCAGTACCCGGAACTGGACCCGAAGCTCGCGGCAGTCGGCGCCTACTTCATCTTCATGACCCTCAATATCCTCGGTGTCGGTATCGCGGCTGCCTTTGAATTGGTGGTCACCGTGCTGGCTGTCGCCGAACTGCTGGTGTTCATGGGCGTGGTTGCGCCAGGGTTCAGCTTCAGCAACTTCGTGCTCAACGGCTGGTCGGGTTCCAATGAGTTCACGATAGCGTCGATTCCCGGCATTTTCGCGGCCATTCCCTTCGCCATCTGGTTCTTTCTCGCCATTGAAGGCGCGGCCATGGCGGCCGAAGAAGCCAAGGACCCAAAACGCACGATTCCCCGCGCTTACGTCAGCGGCATTCTGACCCTGGTGTTCCTGGCCATCGGTGTGATGGTGATGGCCGGGGGTGTCGGCGACTGGCGTCAACTGTCGAACATCAACGACCCGCTGCCCCAGGCCATGAAAGCCGTGGTCGGCAACAATTCGACCTGGATGCACATGCTCGTGTGGATTGGCCTGTTCGGCCTGGTGGCTAGTTTCCATGGGATCATTCTTGGCTACTCGCGACAGTTCTTCGCCTTGGCCCGCGCCGGCTACCTGCCACGTGGTCTGGCCAAGCTTTCGCGGTTCCAGACCCCGCATCGGGCGATTCTCGCCGGTGGCGTGATCGGCATCGCCGCCATCTACAGCGATGGCCTGGTCAACCTGCAAGGCATGACACTGACGGCCGCGATGATCACCATGTCGGTATTTGGCGCGATCGTGATGTACATCATCAGTATGCTGAGCCTGTTCAAGCTGCGTAAAACCGAGCCGAACCTGGAACGCACCTTCCGTGCACCGGGCTACCCGATCGTACCGGGCATCGCGCTGTTTCTGGCCGTGGTGTGCCTGGTGGCGATGGCGTGGTTCAACACCTTGATCGGGTGTGTGTTCCTCGGCTTCATGGCCGCCGGCTACCTGTATTTTCAGCTGACCGCACGGCAACGTTCAGAGGCACCGACGGACGCTATGCTCGAAGGTATCTGAATGCACCGACGCCGGGCGCACGCCCTATTTGTGAGCGCCCGATTCCTGTAGGAGCGAGACTTGCCCGAAGGGCATGATGCGGTGTGACTGAAACGCTGTGTAATCGTTTTTCGCGGGCAAGCCTCGCTTCTACGGGTCATCAATTAACCAGGAGGACAGCATGGCCGTTTATGTCCATTGCGTCGGCGCCCAGACCTATCGCTTCGATAGCCTCAAGGAAGTGATGGCCAAGGCCAGCCCGGCGCGGTCCGGGGACTTCCTGGCCGGTGTCGCCGCGCTCAATGATGGCGAACGCGTCGCCGCGCAAATGGCGCTGGCTGACATCCCGCTCAGCCACTTCCTGCAGGAAGTGCTGGTTCCCTACGAGGACGATGAAGTCACCCGCCTGATCATCGACACCCACGACAAGCAGGCTTTCGCCGTCGTCAGCCACCTCACCGTCGGCGGCTTTCGCGACTGGTTGCTCAGTGATGCCGCCGACGAACAGGTCCTGCGCGCCCTCGCCCCCGGCCTGACCCCGGAAATGGCCGCGGCCGTGTCAAAGATCATGCGCGTGCAGGATCTGGTGCTGGTGGCGCAAAAAATCCGCGTGGTCACCCAGTTTCGCGGCACCCTGGGCTTGCGCGGGCGCCTGTCCACACGCCTGCAACCCAACCACCCGACCGACGAACCGGCCGGTATTGCCGCGAGCATTCTCGACGGTCTGCTGCACGGTAACGGCGATGCCATGATCGGCATCAACCCGGCCACCGACAGCATCGCCTCAATCTGCGCCATGCTGGAAATGCTCGACGCGATCATCCAGCGCTACGAGATTCCGACCCAGGCCTGCGTGCTGACCCATGTCACCACGTCTATCGAAGCGGTCAATCGTGGCGTGCCGCTGGACCTGGTGTTCCAGTCGATCGCCGGCACCGAAGCTGCGAATGCGAGCTTCGGTATCAATCTGAATGTACTCAAGGAAGGTTATGACGCCGGATTGAGCCTCAACCGCGGCACACTCGGGCAAAACCTGATGTATTTCGAAACCGGCCAGGGCAGCGCCCTGTCGGCCAACGCCCACCATGGCGTCGATCAACAAACCTGCGAAACCCGGGCCTACGCTGTCGCGCGACACTTCAAACCGTTTTTGGTGAACACCGTCGTAGGATTTATCGGTCCGGAATACCTCTATAACGGCAAACAGATTATTCGCGCCGGTCTCGAAGATCACTTCTGCGGCAAGCTGCTGGGCGTGCCGATGGGTTGCGACATCTGTTACACCAACCACGCCGAGGCCGACCAGGATGACATGGACACCCTGCTGACCTTGCTGGGCGTGGCCGGGATCAACTTCATCATGGGCATCCCCGGCTCCGACGACATCATGCTCAATTACCAGACCACGTCGTTCCACGATGCGCTCTATGCCCGGCAGACCCTGGGGCTCAAACCTGCGCCGGAGTTCGAACAGTGGCTGGCGAAAATGGGCATCTTCACCCAGGCGGACGGCCGGGTTCTGTTCGGCAACAGCCTGCCACCGGCCTTCCGCCAGGCCTTGGCGCAACTGGGATGAGTGTTGATATGGAAAAGCCGCCTTACGACCCGCACAACCCATGGCTGGAGCTGCGACGCCTGACACCGGCGCGCATTGCCCTTGGCCGTACGGGCACCAGCATGCCCACTCGCGCGCAGCTGGACTTTCAATATGCCCACGCTCAGGCCCGTGATGCGGTGCACTTGCCGTTTGACCACGGGGCATTGCGCTCACAACTGAGCGAGCGCGGGCATGCAAGTCTTTTGCTGCATAGCGCGGCCGTTGACCGCAACAGCTATTTGCAACGCCCCGATCTTGGGCGAAAACTGAGCGATGCGTCGGCCCAGGTTCTACGTGATCACGCTTCGGCCAATCCGGGCGGAGTCGACCTGGTGATCGTGGTCGCCGATGGTTTGTCAGCGTTGGCCGTTCATCGCCATACGCTGCCGTTTCTGGCGCGACTGGAGGAACAGGTTCGCGCCGAAAACTGGTCCGTCGCCCCGATCGTGCTGGTGGAACAGGGCCGCGTTGCTGTCGCCGATGAAGTCGGCGAATTGCTGGGGGCGAAAATGACCGTGATCCTGATCGGCGAGCGCCCAGGCCTGAGCTCGCCAGACAGTCTGGGGTTGTATTTCACCTATAACCCCAAAGTCGGCCTGACAGACGCCTATCGCAACTGCATCTCCAATGTGCGCCTGGAAGGCTTGAGCTACGGCATGGCGGCACACCGTTTGCTGTATTTGATGCGCGAGGCCTGTCGGCGGCAGTTATCCGGGGTCAATCTGAAGGACGAAGCGCAAGTCCAGACCCTGGAGTCAGACGCCGGCGCAGACATGAAGGGAAATTTCCTACTAGGCCCGCCGGATGCCTGAAGCGCTTGCGCGTTGCACTTTCGTTCCAGTTTCAGGCAGGATCGGCTCGCGGCTGCCAGGATTTCCCGTTGCCGTTCAAGCACGCAAGACAGCCACTTGAAGACGAGACCTACCATGCGGATTATTCAAGCGACCCTCGAACACCTGGACCTGCTGACCCCGTTGTTCGTCAAATATCGCGAGTTTTATGGCTCCCTGCCGTATCCGGACTCGTCCCGGGCGTTTCTCGAAAAACGCCTTCGTCGCAAAGAGTCGGTGATCTACCTGGCCCTTTCCGATGATGACAACAACAAACTGTTGGGCTTTTGTCAGTTGTACCCAAGCTTCTCTTCGCTTTCGCTTAAACGCGTGTGGATCCTCAACGACATCTACGTCGCCGAAGACGCACGTCGCCAGCTGGTCGCCGACAATCTGATTCGTACCGCGAAGAAAATGGCCAAGGAAACCAATGCCGTGCGCATGCGGGTGTCTACCAGCAGCAACAACGCAGTGGCGCAGAAAACCTACGAATCCATCGGATTCAAGGAAGATACCGAGTTCAAGAACTACGTATTGCCGATCAGCGACGAGCTGTAAGGTCGCTGCAGCGGGGTCGATCTCTGCCATGCAGAGGATCGACCCCTGAGGCCGTCAATCCATCCGATGGAATTTTCCCGCCCCCTCAAACTCAAGGGTTCAGGGTGTGTTTGTGTGAGTTATTAATTGTCACCAGACTTGCGCACGTTCAACCGACATGCCCCGCTACAATCTCGACGCGCTTTTCACCACTCAACTCGTATAATGCCGATCTTTCCGGCTTGTAAGAAAAACTACGTCCGTTCGTAGGCTTTCGCGAAGTCATCCGCACAAGGCCCGCTGACCTGGACCGTTATCACAGGTGCTTTCCATGGATTTCAACCCGCTCGACCTAGTCCTGCATCTCGATGTCTACCTCGATTTGCTGGTAACCAATTACGGGCCATGGATCTACGCCATTCTGTTTCTGGTGATTTTTTGTGAAACCGGCCTGGTGGTCATGCCGTTCCTGCCGGGTGATTCGCTGCTGTTCATCGCCGGCGCAGTTGCCGCAGGTGGCGGCATGGACCCGGTGCTGCTGGGTGGCCTGCTGATGCTGGCGGCGATATTGGGCGATAGCACCAACTATGTGATCGGACGAACGGCGGGCGAACGCTTGTTCAGCAATCCGAACTCGAAGATCTTCCGCCGCGACTATCTGCAACAAACCCACGATTTCTATGAAAAGCACGGCGGTAAAACCGTGACCCTGGCGCGCTTCCTGCCCATCATCCGCACCTTTGCACCGTTCGTCGCGGGCGTTGCGCGGATGCCGTACCCGCGCTTCTTCGCCTTCAGCGTGCTGGGCACCATCCTTTGGGTCGGCGGTCTGGTCACCCTCGGTTACTTCTTCGGCAACGTACCGTTCATCAAGTCGAACCTGTCGTTGCTGGTGGTCGGCATCATCCTGCTATCGCTGGTTCCGATGATCATCGGCGTGGTGCGCAGTCGCTTCGGCAACGCAGCGTCCAAAGCTCACACGCGCTGATCCTCGATGTGGTCCCTGAGCGCCTGGCGTCGCCGGCGCATTCTGGCCAGGCACCCGATTGCCGACGATATGTGGCAACGGGTGCGCCATCACCTGAGCTTTCTCGACGGCATCACCGCGGCCCAGGACCAATGGCTGCGTGAAGCCTGCGTGCTGTTCCTCGAAGACAAACACCTGACTGCCCTGCCCGGCGTCGAATTGCATCAGGAGCAACGCCTGTTGCTCGCCGCCCAGGCGCAACTGCCGCTGATGAACCTGGGTGATCTGAACTGGTACCAGGGCTTTCACGAAATCATCCTCTACCCCGACGACTTCCTCAGCCCCCAGCGCCACCGCGACGCCAGTGGCATCGAACACGAATGGGACGGCGAGCACAGTGGTGAAGCCTGGCAGCAAGGGCCGATCATCCTCGCCTGGCCCGGTGTGATGGCCAGTGGTGGCTGGGAAGGCTACAACCTGGTCATCCACGAACTGGCGCACAAACTCGACATGCTCAACGGCGACGCCAATGGCCTGCCACCGCTGCACGCCGACATGCGCGTCAGCGCCTGGGCCAAAGTCATGCAGGACGCCTACGATGACCTCGACCGGCAGCTGGAACACAACCCGGACGCCGAGACCGCAATCGACCCATACGCCGCCGAGAACCCTGCCGAGTTCTTCGCCGTCACCAGTGAATACTTCTTCAGCGCCCCGGATTTGCTGCACGAGGCTTATCCACAGGTGTATGAGCAGTTGCAGCTGTTCTACCGCCAGGATCCGCTCGGAAGATTGAAGCAACTTCAGGCGCATGATCCGGTCTATCAGCCACACGACTAAGGTCTACACGACTTCTGGTCCATGGCGTCGGCGTAGGAATATGCCTATAATCGCCGCCACTTTTTGGTCAATCCGGCCAAGTGTTTTTGGTCAACTAACGGGGGCAACGCCCAATGAGCTACAGCAAGATTCCGGCTGGCAAAGACCTGCCGAACGACATCTACGTCGCGATCGAGATTCCGGCCAACCACGCGCCGATCAAATACGAAATCGACAAAGACAGCGATTGCCTGTTCGTTGACCGTTTCATGGCCACCCCAATGTTCTACCCGGCCAACTACGGTTACATCCCGAACACCCTGGCCGACGACGGTGATCCCCTCGACGTGCTGGTCGTGACCCCTTATCCGGTTGCACCAGGTTCGGTGATCCGCGCCCGTCCGGTCGGCATCCTGAACATGACCGACGACGGCGGCGGAGATGCCAAAGTCATCGCCGTTCCACACGACAAGCTGTCGCAGCTGTACGTCGACGTGAAGGAATACACCGACCTGCCTGCCCTGCTGATCCAGCAGATCGAGCACTTCTTCGCGAACTACAAAGATCTCGAAAAAGGCAAATGGGTGAAGATCGAAGGCTGGGCCGGCGCAGACGCCGCCCGCGAAGCGATCACCAAGTCGGTTGCTGCCTACAAAGGCTAAGCCGCCGCGGTACGCTTCTGGCGACCCGCTTCAAGAAAAACCCCGGTGATCCGGGGTTTTTTGTGGGCACTTGAAAAGCATCACTTAAACGCCTTGTTTAATAGGGCTCTGTTTTGGTTTTTTCTTGTTTAATTTTCGCCGTTTACGTCTTACATCAAGTCTTAAATTTCCCTCGATTTTGAACGGCTCGTTTATTCAAAGCCTTATTCCGCCTCCGTAGACTCGTGTTTATGAAAAAGAACACTAGCGGCCCACGCTTTCGAGCGCTCCTTCGACTTGCCAACATCACGACATCCGGTTTTGCCGAGTTTTTGAACACGGCACCACAAAATGTCCACAACTGGTACACCCGAGGTGTGCCCGCCCACTGCCTGGAAGAAGTCGCCACGCGACTTTCCGTGAACAGGGAATGGCTGAAAACCGGTGAAGGCCAGAAAGATGCCCGGCATCTGCGCGTGGCCGACGAGTCGGGCAACGTCTTCGACGCCCAGGCCATCCGCGGCGTCTATACCGTGGTCGAACCCACCGATGTCGACTTGCCGTTCTACAAGGAAGTCCCGACGACCACTGACCCCAACAAAACCCACGTCGTCGAGGACCGAGAAGAGTCCATACGCCTTCCCCGCAGCCACCTCGACTCCCTGGAAATCAACCACTGCGACGCCATCTGCGCCCGTATGGTCGGCAACAGCATGGCCGAGAAAATCGAAGAAGGTTCGACGATCGCCATCGACCGGGGCCTGACCCAAATCGTCGACGGCCAGATCTACGCTGTCGAGCACGACGGCATGCTGCGCATCAAATACCTGCACCGAATCCCCGGCAACGCCCTGCGGATGCGCAGCCACAACAGCGGCGAGTATCCAGACGAGATCCTCAGGCGCGAACAGATCGAAGAACAGAACTTCAGGGTGCTGGGCTGGGTGTTCTGGTGGTCGACGCTGAACAAACGCAGGCCGGAGGTGCCGTTCCTGTAAAAGATCAGCAATCGCGGATGTCGATCGCATCGCGAGGCTCTGGTCGGCACCTTCTACTGGGAATTTCCATCAAACCTGCGTATGCTGCGCCCCACATTTGCGCATCGACCCGCCCCGCGGCTCAGATCGCACCGACAAGGCAGATGACTTTCTCGCCGAGTCCCGCAGCCGGACGCAAGATCCGGGTGTACGTTTTGAAGGCTGGCGCGGTTTACCAAAAATGATCCAAGCCAGTCCCCGAGAAGCCGGCCACAAGCCGGCTTTTTAATGCCTGAAAAACAGCCAACTGAACAATTCAGCACAAGCAGCGCCGTCATCCCTCACGGATAACTAAACCCCTTAACCAACGTCAACTCCCCCACCGCCCTCATCGGCACCAGAAAAGTCTCCATCTTCTCGCTAGGCGTCCCCTCCTCCGTAATCACCGTCACCTGCGCCGTGGTCAGCGGTTGTACCGCGTCTTCCTGTCCTTCTTCATCACTGCGATAACCACCGCCGAAATAGTTCACATAGACCAGATACTGCCCTTTGATCGGTGCGGGCATGGCGAAGATTTCCGGGCCGTAGCCGGTGGTGACGTCGACGTCGAGGGCGGCGCCGTTGGCGACGGCGCGATCGCCGTACCAGATGTGGGCGCCGTCGGGGGTGATGAGGTGCAGGTCCAGGTCGGTGCCGTCGCTGTCCCAGGCCAGCAGGACGCGGAGTTTGGCCGGGGTGGCGCCGCCGCTGGCGTTGAGGAATTGCGTGCGTTGGCGTTGTTGGCCGTCGGGGCTGCGGACTTCGACGCTGTTGCTGCCATTGGGAAAGGAGAACGGGCGATCGAAGCGACCGGCGGGGTCGATCTTCAGGGGCATGCTCACGCCATTCACGACCAGGCGACCGGGCTCAGCGGATTTGGGCGTTGCGCTGATCTGACCGCTGATGCGTGCGGTGTTGGCCTGCCCTGCCGGGGTGTTGACCGAAGAGGCCGGGTAATTGACGGTCTGGTGGAAACTCTCGCCTTCACCTTCAGGCGCACCGGTTCGCCAGCCACCGTTTGGCGTGTCGAGTTTGATGCCTTGCGCCATTGCCAACGGCAGTGCCGTCAGCGAACAAAGCAACAGCAAGACCTGTGGATAACGAAGTGTCATGGTCTATTCCAGCAAAAGGTGGCGGGCGAGCCCTTCGATGTAGGTTTCATCCTGGCCGTTGGGGTGAGCTTCAAAGGCCAGGTGCAGGTATTCGTGGGTCAGGTCGAGGCGATCCTGCAAGGACAGTGCGCCGCGCACGTAGATGCGCTGGCGTTCGCGGTCGACATAGGGTCGGCCGAATCCCAGGCGGCAGACTGCAAAGGTGCTGACTTCGCTGTAACCGGCCTCGCTTTCCAACCGCATACGCCAGCCACGCCGTTGTTTCTGCAGCCAGTCCTGCGCCGCGGGCAAGGTTTCGCAGGAGGCAACGGGGTTGTCCCAGCGACTGAGGCTGGCACGCGGATAGGCGTGCAGCAGGATGGCGTCGTAGCGCTGGCCGGCGTTGGCTTGTTCCACGGCTTGTTGCCAGGAGAGTTTGTCCGGGCCGGGTTGGTCGGAGTGGTAGGTGACGCCGGTGCCGGCAAGCACGAGGTCGTTGGTCCATGCGGCGATGTTGCGCGCCTCGGTGGTGGCCGGACGTGGGGCGACTCGTTGCCGTTGGCTGCTGTCGTCGATGCTCAGGCATTCACCGTTACGCGTGGCGTTTTGCAGCAGGTAGGTACGGATGGCGACCGCCAGGGCCTTGGCGGCCTCGACAGGTTCGGCAGCGGCTTCACGCTGTAGCACGCGGGCGACGTATTCCTCGCGGTCCAGACGCGCGACGATCTTGTCCTTCAACAAAAACAGTTCACCGTTGCTGTGGATATCGAGCTGGTTGCCGTTGCTGAATTCGACGCGAAAGTCGCCTTGCATCGGCCCGGAAGCAACAACACGATCTCCCGCCAGAACGCGCCCGATCGGATAGCGTGAAAACAGCTCCACCTCGACACATCGCCCAGGATCCACCGGCCAATCAACCGGCAACACCGAAGCCAAGGCTTGAGCGTAATTGCGCAGAACCCTCTGACTGGTCCCCCGTCCACCCGCCCAGATCGGCGTGCCCTTCGTCGTCCAACCGGCGAACCCGCCCTGACGCGACGAAGGATCATGTTCATCCAACCAACTCCAGGTTTTCACCCGCAAGCGGCCACCGAGTTCGCCCACGACGTTGCCGTCGGCGGCGTTCAACACCACGTCAAGCAACACCCGCCGCGCCTGATCCTGTGCGGGCAGCACGGCCAGCATTTGCAGCAACTCCACTACCGAAACACGTGTGGACGGTTGCATCACAGGCAAATCAAGCAGCCACTGCGGCGCTTTGCGCGCTTGCCAATACTGGCGCCAATCCGCGGCGGAAATGCCCAATCGCGCAGGCTCGAAGTACAACCCGCAGGACTTCACCAACGCCTGATCGCGTTCGATCCTGCCACCCGCAGTACAGCAATAAACCTCTTCTTTGGACTGCCCGCGACATTCATACGCAGGTTCTCGGGCACCGGTATCGACCAGCCAGCCGTAGACAAACAACTTCCACAAACTACCCAAAGGCGCCTGCAATGAGTCGGGCAACGGCTCACGGGCGATCACCCGGTTCCCGCTCAACGACAATAATTCGCCTTCGAATCCCAGTCGCAGCGGGGCTTTCTGCGCTGTCGCCAGCGCAGGGATCAAACACAGCAGCCACCAGAGCAAACGTCGGGTCATGTCAGTTGACCGTGATCTGACCAAGCGCCGGTTTCTGTTCCTGGGCCTGATGCTGCGGTGCATAGACTTGCGTGAAACGCACCGGCGGTAGATGGAATTGGCCTTTTTGCGAGAAGCGCACCAGATGGCGCAGCCGCAGCTCGCCACTCAAGGCATCCACTGGAATCGCGTAAGCCATCTGACCCGGCTCGAAGCGCGCCTTCTCCAGCGCCGTCGGTTCGGTGCCGGCCTTACCCATCAACTTGATGCCCCACGTGGTGCGCTCGACATCCGCGCCCGGCGGCAACGGCACTTCGATCATCCCGTATCGCAGCGGCCTGGCGGCTTTGCTGGTGATGATGATTTCGTCCAGATACAGGCTGTCGCTGGACAGCGGCTTGCTGCCCACCGCTTCGAGCTTGAAAGTGAATGCAGCGTCACCCGGCACCAATCGCGACAGGCGACGAGTGATGGACACGGCCATCGGCTCGACGGCCGGTTGCCGGGTCTGGAAGCTCAATGCCGCACGCAGCGGACGCTCCTGAACACCGGACAGCGACAACACACTCGGCACCGGCGTCGCGCCCTGCCACGTCCAGTACATTTCACCCGTGACACTGTGTTGCTTCTTCCAGCCCTCTCCCGGCGCCAGTGCGATGGTCGGCGAAGCCTGCTCGATACTGCGTTGCAGCCAGCTCAGCGCCAGTGCCCGTTCAAGGGTCGATTGCTGCGGCAACAGCCGTTGCAGCAGCGCCTGCGCACGGAGCTGATCGAACGGCTGCAGCGACAGATTCAGCGCTTCGGCAAACGGCTGCGAGCTCACAGCCAAGCGTTGCTGCGCATCGGCCAAATGCCGATTGAAGGCCTCCGGCAGCGCGACCTTCGATTGCCTGGCCAGCGACGCGGTCAACACCCGCGCCGCCGCCAGCCCCAAGGCCGAATCCGGATCGCTCATGACCAGGCTGTCTTCACCGCCCTCCATCAAGTTCGCGGCAACGCCCTCGCCCGCTTTCGCCAGATCGTCCATCAACCCGCTGAGCAAGGTGTTGATCGGCAACTGCATCTGTTTGGCGAATGACAGAATCAACGCCCGCTGCAACAGCGGCGTGTTGTTCGCCTGCTTGGCATACACCTCCAGCACCCGCTGCCAATGCTCCGGTGGCAGGCTCAATTGCAGCACCTGGCTGGCGTGCCAGTCGGCGAAATAGGCGTAGGCAGTCAGGAACGCATCCGGCTCACCGTCCATGCCCCACCAAGTGAAACTCGCCGAAGGCCCGGCCATTTGCACCAGGCGCAAACGGCTGTTCTGCATGATCAGGCGCAAGCGATCGCGGATCTGCGGATTCGACGACAACGTCGGATACGCGATGCTCAGCGGCAGCAAGCGACTGGCGGTCTGCTCGACGCCGCCGTAGGGATAACTCAGCAGATCATCGAGCGCCGAGCGGAACAGCGCTTGCGGACTGTCGTCCAGACGCAGGCGAATGTCCGTGGCGTCCGCCGGCAACGCCAGCGGTGTATCACCACTGGCGACATCCAGGCTTTGGCTTTGTGTCACTTGCCAACCTTCGCCGGTCGCGCTCAAGTGCACAGCCAAGGCATCGACGGTTTTGCCGTCCTGCACCAGTTCCGCGGCCCACTCGCCCGTGCCCAAGGCAAACGTCGGTAACGGGATGTAGTTGATGCCGCTGTTGAGCGTGACGGCGATGCGCTGCTCGGCGCCCGCGTAATGTGTCACCAGCTCAGCCTTGACCGGATCTTGCGACTGACTGAAAGCAAACACACCGAGATCGGGTTTGTCCCCAGTGCGGAATTTGCCGGGTCCGCTCCACTTCAGGTACAGCGGTTTTTCCGAGCGCACGAATTGCTTCTTCTGCCCCACCGCACCGTCGTCGGCGATGGCCCGGGCGGTAATGCGCCAGCGGGTCAACGAGTCCGGCATCTTGAAGGTGAAGCGGGTTTTGCCGTTGGCATCAGTGAGCAGTTCCGGTTGCCACGCGGCGGTGTCGACGTCTTCGCGCCGCGGCCGTTCCAGCACTTTCACCCCGCGTTCACTGCGATTGGCTTTGCCCGGCGCACCGGGGCTGCCCGGCAGCGCGACGTCATAGCTGATGAACGACAGGCTGGCACTGGTGCGCACATTGTTGCGGCGTGGGTGATAGAAGAACTGGTCGATGCTCGGTGCCACTTCCGGTTGCAGGGCATAGACCATTTCGTCGACCACACTGACCGTCAGATGCGCGGGGATTGGCTTGCCGGCGAACTGCGTCGTCAGCTCCACCGATACCGTTTCACCCGGCTGGTAGGTGTCTTTGTCGGTGGTGATCGCCACGTCGATCTGCGGCGTAATCACTTTGATGCCGGCGTTCTGGAAGCTGTACTGCCCGCCCTTGGTGTACAGCACCGAGAACGTCAGGTTCGGGGCGAAACCGTCCTTCACCGGGATGCGCGCGCGGTACTGGGTGTCGCTGAGTTTCTCCATCTTCAGCCAGTCGCCGCCCTTGGACAGCAGCGCGGTGGCTTCGACCTTGTCGCGCTCCAGCGACAGCAGCGCATCGTTGATCGGCTCGGGGAAGGTGATCAACGCCAGTGCTTCATCGCCGGCCTTGTACTCGGGTTTGTCGAGGACGATTTCGACGGTTCCCGGCACAGCCTTGACTCCGTCGCCGGTGACTGAATGACCGGTGGCGCCGAGGGTTCGGCCGTGGTCGTCCCTGAGCGTCAGGTTGTAGGTGCCGGGACGATCGAAGGCCAGGGTGAAACCTTTGTCGGTGGCCGCGAGCTTACCTTCGCCGCTGCTCTGGTCTTCCAGACGAACCCAGCCATAGCTGCTCGGGGTGACCGCTGCCTTCTGCTCGCTTTCGATGACGTAGCTGAACGCAACCTTGTCGCCCACCGCACTGAAGCGCTGCGGTGCGCTCAAGCGGAAATTCGCGGCGCCTCGGTCGATGAGGATTTCCTTGGTGGTCTTGACCCGATACGCCGCGCCATCACTGGCGAACACGGTGAGCATGTAGCGGCTCGGTTTGTCGGCGGCGGGCAGGTCCAGGGTCGCGTTGCCCTGGGCGTCAGTGGTCAATTCGGTGCTGGTCAGTTCCACCGGGAATTGCCCGAGGTATTGCAGTTCGTTGTCGACCATCGACAGTTGCTGGGCGCGCAGGCTCAGGGTCAACTTGGCATTGGCCACCGGTTTGCCGTCCGAGTAGAGCAACACCAGACTGCCCTTGACCGGCTCGCCGGTGCGGTAATCCTGCTTGGCCAGATTGAGGGAAATTTCGAAGTGCGGCTTGATGTATTCAGCCACGCGGAAGGCACTGCTGTAAGCCTGATCCTTGTAGCTGAAGCGCAACTCGTATCCACCGGCCACGGCGTTGTCCGGCAGCTGGAAACGGCCCTGGGTGCCGGCCTTCGAATCGAGTTTCAAGTCCAGGGTTTGCAGGGCCGTACCGGTCGCATCCAGCACCGTTACGTTGACGTCGGCAGCGCTTGGCTGCACCGAATCCCGGGCGTTCTTGAATTCACGGCCAACGATTTTCAGCGACACCCAATCCCCCGGCCGATACAGCGGCCGGTCAGTGAAGGCATAGAGTTTGGTGTCGTAGATTTCGCTGTCGTAATAGAAGTTTTCCGAGACAAAAACCCCGCCCTCTTCGTCCTCGCCAATCACGAACGAACGCTCGGGGCTGACGTGTTTCAAACGCAGCAAACCATCGACATCGGTAGCACCGCTGCTCATCACGCCCAAACCGTCAGTCCACAGCACATTGACCTTGGGCACCGAACTGCCTTGGTGTTTGCGCGCGGCCCACACCAGTAATTCATCACCGGCAATCTTGCTCACCGCCACGGTGTTGGAGACGAAGACCATGGTGGTCGCGCGGTACTTGCCGATCAGCGCCTCCACCAGGTACAGACCCGGCTTCAAGTTGCCCAACGGGATGTAGACGTTGCCCGGTGCGACGCTGACGAACTCACTGGAAGAGCCCGCCAGATTCACCCCTTCCGGTGGCTGGATCGGCTTGGCCTGCCACAGCGGATAACGGAACTGGCTGACCACCTGCAGGCCCGGAATCAAGGCAAATTGCGGTTGCGCGTCGTAGGGTGTCGGCGCGGCCATGGCAGCGCCCATTTTCAGTTCCGGCACTTCCTCGGTGACTTGTTTGCGCGACTCGTAGGAGAACGCCCGCTGCATCACCCGCCGCGACTTGCGGTACCAGTTATCCCACAGATAGGCGAGCGTGTTGGACAGCCCTTCGCCCTTGAACTGGCCGTCGCTGACCACGCGGTGCAGGTTCTTCTGGCGCTTGAGAAAGTCCAGCGGCTTGTCGATGCGATACACGCGAATGTCGGCACCGCCATAGGGCTCCATGCGGAAGCGGCGGTAGTCGCGGCCCGGCGCTTCGAGGCGCACCATCGTCTGTTCATCACTGGCAAAACTGCTGTCGGCCAACAGGAAAAAGCTTTCACCGGATACCGGCGTGTAGCCGCTGGGCTCGACGGTGTCTTGGGCGTTGACTGCCGAGAACGGCAACATCATGACCAACAACAGAGACAGAAAACGCAGCATGCGGGCACCGGTCATTGGGAGAGAAAATTCAGTCGATAGACGCCGATGAAGTTGGGGTTGGCTGCATCGGGTATCCATCGGGTGTCCTTCCATGTCATGAGTTGTTGCAGGCTTGCCGAACGCATGCCGTTATCGGTGGGAGTGGTGGTGCCGGTGTGATAGGCGATGAAGCGCCCCATCCAGATCATCAGGTGCTGGTCGTCGCCCTGATCGAAGAACATCAGGTCGCCGGGGCGCGCCTGGGACACATCGCGGCCGACCAGATGACTGTTGAACTGGATCAACTTGATCGCGTTGACGTACGGCCCGACCTTGCCGCCGCCCTGTTGCCATTGCTGGGCGAGGCTGCGCTGGGCGTCGCTCAGCTGCAGCTCCGGCGGCAGGTAGCGATTGGACAGGCCATTGCTGCGCAGCCATTTGTCGTCGTGGACTTTCAGCGCTTCGTTGGCGGCAAAGCGCACCAACCCGGCGCAGTCCTGTTGGTACCAGCGCGGGCTCGGGCCTTGGCTCAGTTGTTCCTGGGCGATGCGCACGAACCATGCACGGAACACCTGGGATTGCTGCGCATCCAGCGCCGGTGCATCGAGCGCCCGGGCACTCGCGCTCAACAGCAAGGCAAGCAAGCCGAGACTGCGGACCCACCCATTCACAGCGCTTTCCACTCCAGCGGCAACCATTGCCAATGACCGTCCGGCTCGCTGCCTTCGGGCAAGGTCAGGGCATATTTGCCGTAGCCGCCGAGCGTGCGCAGTTTGGGGATCAGGTAGGTTTGCGCGGCGTTGTAGAACACCGGTTCCATGTCCTGCGGCAGGCTGTCGAGGGTTTCCTGCTGGATCAGCTGCGCCATGGAGTCAGGGCCGAAGTAGATCGGCATCAGCAGGTCTTTGGGCAACACGTCGGCCATCGGTGGGAAGCGCTTGTCGAGGGTGCCGAGGGCCTTGTCCACCAATTTGTCGTCGAGGGAAAACAGCAGCGTTGAACCATGTCGCGCAAGGCTTACACGCATGAACGCCTTACCGCTGATGGCGTCCGGATGTTCTGCATCCTTGGCCGCGTAGGGACCGAAACTGGAGCTGACCTGACGCTGCCATTGATGGCTCTGGCCTTGCTGTTTCTCCACCACCGGGAACACATGCTCATCGACCTTGCTTTCATGGGCGCCGACCATCGAACCGAACAACTTGCCCAGATCGCCATCCATGCTGGCGCTGTCTTGATCCTTGAGCCCGGCCACCAGCAGCGGTGTGTACAGTCGCGAATCGGCATACCAGCAAAGCCCTGCCGCACCGGCCATGTGTTCGGTCAGTGCTTGAGCCGCGCGCTCTTCGGCACCGAGTTTTACCAGCAACGGTTTTTGTTGTTCGGCCGCCAGCGGCAGGGCGACGCACGCGCTCGCGCCCATCGGCATGGCTTGCCAGACCGGTTTGAAATCGAAGTCTGGCTGATTCTCCAGCTCATCCATGGCGAGGAAGCTGTGCCAGCCTTTATCGTCCATGTCGAAACGCAGACCGGCGAAATTCGGGATGAAGCGCTGATAACCCATGGCCAACACGCTGGCGTTGACCGACAGCCGTTGCTTTACCTCGGGCGCACGGGGTGGCAGACCGAAAGCTTCGGGAAACAGTTTTTCGCCATTGAGCAAAGCGGCGATGGACTGGGTCGAAACGCTGCCGGCTTCCTGTGCCATGCCACTTTGCGGGTCATAAAGCTTGGTCGGATTCGACAGCACCACGAGTTTGTCGCCATGGGAAGCGAACACCAGCGCCTTGCTGGCGTTGTAGGTGAGCTGATACAGCTCGACGTTATCGGCGCCGACTTTCACCTCTGCGATTTTGCTCAGTTGCGAATCATCCAGCGCCACTTTCGCCAGCGGTTCCAGCACCTTGGCCAGGCCGCCGCGATCCATCACCAGCAGGAAATCCCTCAGACGCCCATCCGCCCCGCGCCACAGCGCGACATCTGCCCGCTGGTCGAACAGTTGCTCGATCAAGGAGTCCTGCAGTTTCAAATCGTGTTCATAAATGATCCGCCGCAGGCTGCCGATCAGGCCAAGACGATCGGCGTGGGTTTGGTAATAGAAGACGAAGTCTTCAGTCAGGGTTTCCTTGAGGAACGGCACGGCCAGCAAATCCTTGGGCAATTGGCTCAAGGAGTGGGTTTCGAGCAAGCCATCGGGGCGGCTCATGCCAAGTTTTTCCGCCGCCAGTTGCGGTGCCGGGGCTGTGCTTTTTTTCATCAGCCAGCCCATGCCGGCAGCCACAGCGGCGACCAGGCACAGCCCGAGCACAATGACCGGCCAACGACGGGACGGTTTGGCGCTCGGTGTATCGGCAGCCGGAGAAACAGTGTTATCGCTCATTTCACAAAACCCGATGTCATCCGTGGTGCGGGATGTTTAATAGTTGAAAGTCTTGACCAGCAGCAGGTCACCGATGGCCCGCAGGGGCACGATGAAGCTCTCGCGTTTTTCGTCGACGGTGTTTTCGTTGAGCACCAGGTTGATCTGCGAAGTGATCACCTCGTTCTGGTTGCCAGCCTCATCGAAGTTATAGCCGCCGCTGCCGAAGTTGCCCCAGTAGTTGACGTAAACCAGATAGGTGCCATGCAGCGGTGCGGTCATGGTGAACATTTCCGGGCCGGGACCGTCGACACCATCGGGGTCGAGGCCGCCGCCGTTGGTCAGCGCCGAGTGCGCCCAGAACGCATGCTGGCCGTCAGGCGTGATGATGTGCAGATCGAGTTCGGCCTTCGGATCATCCCAACCCAGCACCACACGAATCCGTGCGGGCGTGCGCAGGTTATTGGCTTCATAGAATTGAACGCGCTTGAGCGACTGGCCTTCGGCACTGCGCACTTCGACGCTGTTGGAGCCGGCACCGAACGCATACGGCCGGGCGAAACGACCCTGGTCGTCGGTGTACAGGTTCAAGGGATTGCCATTGACTGCCAGCGTGTGTGGCCCGCGTTGCGCACCGATCGCCTTGAGCTGGCCCTGGATCATCGTGCGATTACGCTGCACACCCCGGTCGATGGGCGGTGTGGGATAGGCGACCTGCGGGTTTTCACTACGGTCGAGCAAACCGTTGAAACGCCAGCCACCCACCGGCTCCGAAAGCTCGGCACTCGGCGCGGCCAGCGCCGAAGCGCAAGCCAACCCGATCAGCAGCGAAAGAAATGAACGCATGTGATGCCTCCTGCCATGCATGACGAAACCTTGCGCCAGATCCTCGGCGCGTTACAGATGGGGGTACTGCGTTTCGTCTGAAAGACCCGTGAATAACCGGTCGTCGATGGCGCGAAGGTTAATCGCTCGGTCGCTTTCTAACAATCGGATACATCTGAAATTGCAGCAGCATCAAGCGGGTGGGTGGACGGTGAGCCGAATAAAGATCATATTCGGCTCACTATATGAGCCGAATAGCATTTCTAATCGGCTCACTCTTTATGGAAGTTGAATGCATGGTTCCCCACTGGATCTGGCAACAGCCCGATTGGCCAAGTTTCACCTGGCATGCCGAGCGTTTGGCATCGTTGCTGCGCGAGTGTGTTCAGGCGCAAGGTCGATTGACTGGAATGATCAGCTCCGTGGGCAACTCGCTCAGTGCACAGAGTGAGCTCGATGCATTGCTGCAAAACATCGTTACCTCTTCAGCGATTGAAGGTGAGCAGTTGAATGTCGGCTCGGTACGATCTTCTCTGGCGCGGCGTCTCGGTCTACAGATGCACGAGGGCGACCCCATCAGCCAACGCAGCGAAGGTCTGGCGCAGTTGATGCTCGATGCCACGCAGCATTTTGCCGAACCGCTGACCCTTGAACGGCTGCTTGATTGGCATGAGTGGCTGTTCCCCGATCAGGACAGCTCATTCTCCGCTCAAAGTATCCGCGTCGGCGCATTGCGCGGCGATGACCCGATGCAAGTGGTGTCCGGGCGACTCGACAAGCCCATCGTCCACTTCGAAGCGCCGCCCCGCAGGGGCCTGGAACGGCAACTCGAGACTTTCCTCGAGTGGTTTGAAAGCAGCTGCCATGAGGTCGGGCTCGATCCACTGTTGCGCGCCGGTATCGCGCACTTCTGGTTTGTCACGCTGCACCCTTTCGACGACGGCAATGGTCGCCTGACGCGAACCCTCACCGACCTTGCCCTGGCGCAAGGCGAGGCTCAGGCCATTCGTTTCTACGCCATGTCGGCGAGCATTCTCGAGGACCGCTCCGGCTATTACCGCGTATTGGAAACCAGCCAGAAGGCCACGTTGGACATCACCCATTGGCTCGAGTGGTTTCTGCAAACCTTGCTGCGCAGCTTGCAGCAGGCGATGGTGCGAATCGAGTCGGTGCTGGGCAAGGCGCGTTTCTGGCAGGCGCATCGGGAATCAGAACTCTCCAGCGAGCAGACCAAAGTACTGAATCGTTTACTCGATGGCGGCGAACGTGGTTTCGAGGGCGGAATCAGCGCGGCTCAGTATCAAGCCGTAGCGAAGGTTTCCAAAGCCACCGCAACCCGTCATTTGGCTGAACTGCTGGAAAAGGGTTGCCTGGAACGACTGCCCGGCGGCGGTCGCAGTACTCGCTACCAAATTCACTATCCTGATCACTCCCCCCTCTAAGCGCTGCCGCAGGCTGCGTCTACAGGGGTTTGTATCATCTGTGAATTTGCCCATACCCCCCCTATCTGCTAGTGTCGCGCCGGTTTAACGTCAACCGGAAATCGCCGCCATGGCCCGCAAAAAAGCTGCACTGGATTTCGAACAATCCCTCGCCGACCTGCAAACGCTGGTGGAACGTCTGGAGAATGGCGAATTGTCGCTGGAAGATTCGTTGACCGCTTTCGAGCAAGGCATCGGTCTGACCCGCGATTGCCAGGCGGCGCTGGCGCAGGCTGAGCAGAAGGTTCAGGTGCTGCTTGAGCGTGATGGCGAGCTGGCCGAGGAACCCTTCGACGCGGACCAGCCAGAATGATTGCAGCGTATTCGGCGACCAGCCAGGCCCGGGTCAATGCGGCTCTCGAAACCCTGTTCATCGCCCCGAGCCCTGAGCTCGCGCGGCTCTACGAAGCAATGCGCTACAGCGTGATGAACGGCGGCAAGCGCGTGCGTCCATTGTTGGCCTATGCCGCCTGTGAAGCGCTTGGCGGAAAGGCCGAGCAAGCCAACGGCGCGGCCTGCGCAGTGGAATTGATCCACGCCTATTCGCTGGTGCATGACGATTTGCCGGCCATGGACGATGATGACCTGCGTCGCGGCCAGCCCACCACCCACAAGAAATTCGATGAAGCCTGCGCGATTCTCGCCGGTGACGGTTTGCAGAGCCTGGCGTTCAGCGCCCTGCTCGACCCGCGCCTGAGCCATGCAGAAGCCGACATCCGCCTGCAAATGGTCACCGCACTGGCCCAGGCTGCAGGCCCGGCCGGCATGGTCGGCGGTCAAGCCATCGACCTGGGCTCGGTCGGCCTGAAGCTCGATCAAAAAGCCCTCGAATACATGCATCGGCACAAGACCGGTGCCTTGATCGAAGTCAGCGTCAAACTCGGCGCCCTGGCCAGTGGCCGTGCCGAGAAGGACGAACTGAAATCCCTGCAGACTTATGCAAGGGCTATCGGCCTGGCGTTTCAGGTTCAGGACGACATTCTCGACGTCGAAAGCGATACCGAAACCCTCGGCAAACGCCAGGGTGCGGACATTGCCCGCGACAAGCCGACCTACCCGGCCCTGCTCGGCCTCGACGCGGCCAAGGCCTACGCCCTGGAACTGCGCGATCAGGCCCTGCATGCGCTGCGACCGTTTGACGCGGCGGCCGAGCCATTGCGTGACCTGGCCCGGTATATCGTCGAGCGCCGCAGCTGACGGCGTTTGCGCCAAAAAATACCAACGCGTGGGCAGGGACCGATGCATCAGGTAAACTGCCGCATCTTTTATACCTATAACGATTCGCCTGATGCCCACGACGTTTCATGAGATTCCCCGCAAGCGCCCGACCACGCCCCTGCTCGACCGCGCGAACACGCCGGACGGCCTGCGCCGGTTAGGCGAAGCCGAGCTGGAAACCCTGGCCGATGAGTTGCGCCTGGAATTGCTCTACACGGTCGGCCAGACCGGTGGGCATTTTGGTGCCGGCCTGGGCGTGATCGAGCTGACCATCGCGTTGCATTACGTTTTCGACACCCCGGACGACCGGTTGGTGTGGGACGTGGGTCATCAGGCTTATCCGCACAAGATCCTCACCGGTCGCCGCGAGCGCATGGGCACCCTGCGCCAGAAGGACGGCGTTGCCGCTTTCCCGCGCCGCTCCGAGAGCGAGTACGACACCTTTGGCGTCGGCCACTCCAGCACCTCGATCAGTGCCGCGCTGGGCATGGCGATTGCCGCCCGCCTGCAAAACAGTGATCGCAAGGCCATCGCTGTGATCGGTGACGGCGCACTGACGGCCGGCATGGCGTTCGAAGCGCTGAACCATGCGCCGGAAGTGGACGCCAATATGCTGGTGATCCTCAACGACAACGACATGTCGATCTCGCGCAATGTCGGGGGTTTGTCGAACTACCTGGCGAAGATTCTTTCCAGCCGCACTTACGCGAGCATGCGCGAAGGCAGCAAAAAAGTGCTGTCACGGCTGCCCGGCGCCTGGGAAATCGCCCGTCGTACCGAAGAGTACGCCAAAGGCATGCTGGTCCCCGGCACGCTGTTCGAAGAGCTGGGCTGGAACTACATCGGTCCGATCGATGGCCACGACTTGCCGACCCTGATCGCCACCCTGCGCAACATGCGCGATCTCAAAGGCCCGCAATTCCTGCACGTCGTCACCAAAAAAGGCAAAGGCTTCGCCCCGGCGGAAGTCGACCCGATCGGTTACCACGCCATCACCAAGCTTGAGCCGCTGGACGCCCCGGCCGCTGCGCCGAAAAAAGCCAGCGGGCCGAAGTATTCCGGTGTGTTCGGCGAATGGCTGTGCGACATGGCCGCTGCTGACCCGCGCCTGGTCGGCATCACGCCGGCGATGAAGGAAGGCTCCGACCTGGTGGCCTTCAGCGAGCGTTTCCCGCTGCGCTACTTCGACGTGGCGATTGCCGAGCAACACGCGGTGACCCTCGCAGCCGGCATGGCCTGTGAAGGCGCCAAACCGGTAGTGGCGATCTATTCGACCTTCCTGCAACGCGGTTACGACCAGTTGATACATGACGTGGCGGTGCAGAACCTCGACGTGCTATTCGCCATCGATCGCGCCGGGCTGGTTGGCGAAGACGGCCCGACCCACGCTGGCAGCTTCGATCTGTCTTTCCTGCGCTGCATCCCCGGCATGCTGGTGATGACCCCGAGCGATGAGAACGAACTGCGCAAAATGCTCACCACCGGTCACCTTTACGAAGGCCCGGCGGCGGTGCGTTACCCGCGCGGCAATGGCCCGAATGCGACTATCGAAAAAGACCTCGAGCCCATCGAGATCGGCAAAGGCGTGGTTCGCCGCCAGGGCAGCAAAGTCGCCCTGCTGGTGTTCGGCGTGCAACTGGCCGAGGCGCTGAAAGTCGCAGAGAAGCTGGATGCGACCGTGGTCGACATGCGTTTCGTCAAACCGCTGGACGAAGAACTCGTTCGCCAGATCGCCGCGAGCCATGAGCTGTTGGTGACCATCGAAGAGAACGCGATCATGGGCGGCGCCGGTGGCGCAGTCAGCGAGTTCCTCGCCCGCGAGAACATCCTCAAGTCGATGCTGCACCTGGGCTTGCCAGACATCTACGTCGAACACGCCAAGCCTGCGCAAATGCTGGCTGAGTGCGGGCTGGATGAGGCCGGAATCGAAGCTTCGATTCGCACGCGCCTGCAACTGCTGAACACCTCAATATAAGACTTACGCAAAACCCTGTAGGAGCGAGCCTGCTCGCGATAGCGGACTGACAGTCAACCGATTCTCTGACTGACATACCGTCATCGCGAGCAGGCTCGCTCCTACATTGGTTTTTTGCGTTCTTAAGATTTGTTTTGCTCCAACGTATTAACGGACTGCCATGAAACTCTCCCCTCTCGCCCTGTCGCTGACCCTCCTGCCGGCCGGCCCACTGCTGGCCGACACCTTCGAACGCGATCAAGCCCTGAAGCTGCCCGACGTGCTGATCAGCGCCAACCGTCAGGTCGAAGCGCGCAACGACAGCAGCGCCGCCAACACCGTGTTCACTCGCGAAGACATCGACCGCCTGCAACCAGACAGCGTCACCGAACTGCTGCGCCGGGTGCCGGGGGTGCAGGTAGCGCAAACCGGTGGTCGCGGCAGTCTGCCGGGGATTTACATTCGCGGCACACAGTCGGCGCAAAGCCTGGTGCTGGTGGACGGTCAACGCATCGGCAATTCATCGTCGGGCGACAGCAATCTGCAACACATCAACATTGAACAGGTCGAGCGCGTAGAAGTGTTGCGCGGCTCCCGTTCGGCGATTTATGGCAGCGATGCGATTGGCGGGGTGATCCAGATTTTCACCCGGCGTGGCAGCGAACCGGGAATGCGTCCACAAATGCATGTCGGTTTCGGCAGCAACCAGACCGGGGAACGCAGCCTCGGCTTGTCTGGCGGCGATGAGCAGACACGCTTCAATCTGGGTGCCAGCCTCAATGAAACCGCGGGAATAAATCGCACTCACGAGTCGTATCCCAGCGATGGCGATCACGATGCATACCGCAATAAATCGTTCAGCCTGAGCCTCAGCCATGCCCTGACCGATGACATTGAAATCGGCGCCAATGTGCTGGATAACCGTGGCAAAACTGAATACGACAACCCGTTCGGTCGCTTCGACCTGAATACCTTCGAGTCAGTCCAGGAGCAGCCCTACAACGAGTTCGACGTGAGCAGCGTCAGCAGCTACGTCGACGCGCGGGTCAACGATCTGTGGAAAACCCGCATCGAATTCGGTCACAGCGAAAACCGCGAGAAAACCTTCGACAAACTCAGTGATGAACGCAGCGTGTTTAACACCTACCGCGACTCGGTGAACTGGCAGAACGACCTGACACTCAACGAGCGCAACAGCCTGATTCTTGGCGGTGACTGGTATGAAGACCGGCTCAACAGCAGCACCGCATTCGAGGAAGACAGTCGCTGGAACCGCGCAGCATTTATCCAGCATCGCTTTCAGGCCGAGCACTTCTCCACCGAGCTGGGTTTGCGCCGTGACCAGAACCAGCAATTCGGCGGCCAGAACAGCTGGAGCGGCACCCTGACCCTGCCGCTGAACCCTGACAACGATGTGCTGCTGACCTACAGCGAAGGTTTCCGCGCACCAACCTTCAATGACTTGTATTACCCGGACTTCAGCAACCCCGACCTGAAACCGGAAACCTCGAAAAGCTACGAGTTGCAATGGCGCAGTCAGTTGACCGAGACCAGTCGACTGGAAGCATCGCTGTACCGTACTGACCTTGAAGACGCGATCATCTTCGGCAGCAACTCACGCCCGGAAAACGTTGCGTCGGCACGGATCAACGGCTTTGAAGCGGCGTTGAAGCAAGAACTGTTCGGTTGGCAGAGCAATCTCGGCGTGGCGATCATCGACCCACGGGACCGCGAAACCGGCCACACCCTGGCCCGCCGCGCACGCCGCACTGTGAGCCTGGACCTCGACCGGCAGTTTGATCGATTGGGCCTCGGTGCCAGTTGGCAGGCGGTCAGCAACAGCTATGACGACTTGAACAATCAGCAGCCATTGGGCGGTTATGCGTTGCTGGGCTTACGCAGTAGCTGGGCGCTCAATCGCCAGATCAATCTCGAGCTGAAGGTCGATAACCTGCTGGACAAGGGTTACAGCCGAGTGCTGTACAGCCATGAAGGCAATCAGTATGGGTATCGCGAGGAAGGTCGGGCGTGGATGTTCGGGGTGACCTGGACACCGGAACTCTGACCCACGAGCGTTCCCACGCTCCGCGTGGGAACGCATCCCGTGACGCTCTGCGTCACATCAAGAGCGGACGCGGAGCGTCCATGGCGGCGTTCCCACGCAGAGCGTGGGAACGATCATTCAAAGCTTTTTAGCGATCCGGCGCAATCAACTGGCACAACTTGGCGGTTGCCTCGATCATCTGCCCACTGGGCCGTTCCAGGCCTTTGTCCGTGACCAATCGCAACTGACCTTGCGCCACGGCCGTGACCTGCGGCCATGCCTTCCACGCATCAAGCTGCGCCTGATCACTCGCCAGAATCAGCTCGGGATTACGCTGCAACACTGCCTCCACACTGACTTGCGGCGCCGGCAACGTCAGGTCGGCAAATACGTTACGGGCGCCGCAAACCTCCAGCGCATCACTGATGATCTGCCCGCCACCGACGGTGTAAAGCGGCCGATCCCAGACCTGATAGAACACCCGCACTGGTTGATCCCGTCGATAGCGTTGACGCAATTGCGTCAGCCGCTGACGTAGATCGGCAGTCAGTGCAGCCCCGCGTTCGCGGCGGCCGAGTCGCGAGGCGATCGCCTCGATCTGCTGGGTCAGTTGATCGAGTGTGTGTGGCTCGGCGACGAAAGTCGGGATGTTCAGGCGCTGGAGCTGATCACGCTGGGCCGGGCTGACGCTGCCGGGCCAAAGCAACAGCAAGTCGGGCTGCAGGCTGAGCAAGCGCTCGATGTCCAACTGACCGTAGCGGCCAACGGAAGGCAGATGCTTGAGTTCGGCGGGACGCTCACCGGCATCCAGCACACCCACCAACAGGTCGGCCGAACCCAGTTCAACAACGATTTCGGAAAGAGAAGGCGCGAGGCTGACGACTCGCTCGACCGCGCTTGTCGAACCACTGAAGGCCAACAGCAGAACCGTCAGCCAGACCGCGCGCATCAACCGAGTTGACGCGGAATACGGTAGAGATAGAACAGCACCGCGGTCGACAGTGCCAACAACATCAGCGGTACTGCCTCGAGGCCGACGAACACCGCCAACGCACCAATCCAGGCCGGCAGGCCAGCGACGAGCAATGCCGCACGGCGCTTGGCTGCCAGGCTGATCCACGCAGCGGGTTCTTCTGGAGTGTCGAGGGCTTTCTGGGTGGCGATCAGCGCGTGTTTGTATCGACCGAAAAACTTCAGGCTGACGAACATCGAGGCGACGCCAGCGATGAACAATGGCATCGCCAGCACTGGCAGAATCGCTTCGGTCTGGCCGTACACACCGTTGATCACGAACAGCGGCAACAAGGCCAGCGCCAGGTATTGCCACCAGTTGACGGACAGTCGCCGCCGCACCTGACCGCGGGTCACGCCCGGTCTACCTCGCCCTGATGCTCATTACCCATCATGTGGTCGAGCTTGCTGGCTTTGGTGGCCAGATAGAGTTTGTTGTGCGGATTATGGCCGGTGTGCAGCGGCACGCGCTCGGCAACCACGATGCCCATGTCGGTCAAGGCTTTGACCTTGCGTGGGTTGTTGGTCATCAGACGCAGGGACTTGACGCCCAGGTGCTCGAGCATCGGCAGGCACATGGCGTAATCCCGCTGGTCCGCGGCAAAGCCCAGGCGCTCGTTGGCTTCAACGGTGTCGGCACCGCCATCTTGCAATTCGTAGGCGCGGATCTTGTTCAGCAGGCCGATGCCACGACCTTCCTGCCGCAAGTACAACAGCACGCCACGGCCTTCACGGGCAATGGCTTGCAGCGCGGCCTCCAGTTGCGAACCGCAATCGCAGCGCTGGCTGAACAAGGCATCGCCGGTCAGGCATTCGGAATGCAGCCGGCCGAGTACCGGGGCACCGTCGGCGATCTCACCCAGGCTCAGCACGACGTGCTCGCGGCCGGTGGCTTCGTCGAGAAAACCGTGCATGGTGAATTGCGCAAAAGGCGTTGGCAGCTTGGAAGCGGCGACAAAAACGACAGGCACCGGTGTGCTCCTGATCTAAAGAGTCTGAAGATTCGCAGGTCGGCATTGTAACAGCACGTTCCGGGCGACGCTTAGGCTGAATTATCGGCGATAACTATCAAAAAGTTTGATATCCGGCCCGATCTGTTTCTGCAGGAGTCGCCGCAGGCTGCGATCTCTTGATCTTGTAAAGCAAAAATCAAAAGATTACAGGTTTCGGCAGCGCCTCAAGAGGGTTGGTTAATTGCGCCGAGCCATCCTGGTTCTCCCACTTAACCCCTCAGACGAAAATCCACACCAATCCTTGCATCGCCAGCCAGGCAAACACCCCGGCCAATACGTCATCGAGCATGATCCCGACACCGCCGTGGACGTGCCGGTCGATCCAGTGAATCGGCCAAGGTTTGAGAATATCGAAGAGGCGGAACATCAAGAACCCTGCCAACAGCCACTGCCATCCTTCGGGCACCAGCCACAAGGTAATCCACATTCCGACCATTTCGTCCCAGACGATGCCTTCATGGTCGTGTACGCGCAAATCATCGGCCACTTTGCCGCACAGCCAGAACCCGAACAGCATGGTGATGCCGAGCATCAACCAGTAGCCCCAGTCGGGCAGCATCTGCCACAGCGGAACAAAGGGTAGCGCAACTAACGACCCCCAAGTCCCCGGAGCCTTTGGCAAGGTGCCCGAGCCGAAGCCGAACGCCAAAAAATGCCACGGATTACGCCAGACCGACGACGGCACGAATTCCGCCGGGACCTGCTTGGGGTGATCTGTCACGGTGACTCCCGAAAATGTTGGTAACCCCGGGTTTGCGGGGTGATGTCCTGTCCGTCGGCATCCAGCAGCGTCACGCCCTGCCCGCTCACCACGCGGCCGATCACATGAATCGGCCAACCGTTGGCCAGCAACGTCGGCAACTCGACGGACGGTAAAGTGAACGCCAGTACGTAGTCATCGCCACCGCTCAGGGCTGCGCTTTGCGCATCGGGCTGGCCCAGGAAGGCCACCAGCGCCTGCGACAGTGGCAAACGGTCACGCTCGACTTGCAGGCCGACCTTCGACGCGAGAGCGATATGCCCGCAATCCGCGAGCAGGCCATCGGAAATGTCCAGCGCCGAAGTAGCCTTGCCGCGCAAAGCCTGGCCCAGCCCGAGTTGTGGTCGCGGTGACCAGTAGTGCGCCAGCAACGGCTCGGCGATGGCAGCATCTGCCGTGCGCTGACCGAGCACCAGCGGCAACGCGCCGGCGGCATTGCCCAACTCACCGCCGACACACAACAGATCGCCCGCTTGTGCGCCGCTGCGGGTCAACGCCTTGCCGGACGGCACGCGGCCAAACACGGTCATGGTCAGGCTCAACGGCCCCCGAGTCGTATCGCCACCGACCAACGCCACGCCGCAACTTTGCGCCATCTGGTTCAAACCACGGGCATAGGCTTGCAACCAATCGGTGGTTACCGTCGGCAAGGTCAGGGCAAGGGTAAAGGCGACCGGAGTGGCGCCCATGGCGGCGAGGTCGCTGACGGCCACGGCCAGCGAGCGCTGGCCGAGCAGAAAAGGATCGCAGGGGTCGGCGAAATGCACACCAGCCACCAGCGTATCGGTAGATATGGCCAACTGTTCCCCGGGAGGAACAGCCAGCAAGGCGCAGTCGTCGCCGATCCCGAGGGCAACGCCTTCGCCGCCCTGCGCACAAGGCGCGGCGGCAAAGTAATTGCGGATCAGCTCAAACTCGCCCATGGCGCAGTCAAGAGGTTCAAGCGCGGATCAGCGCTTGAACGCCTTCACTTCAGCTTCACGCAGACGCGGAGCCAGCTTGTCGAGCACACCATTGACGAACTTGTGGCCGTCGGTGGAACCGAAAACCTTGGCCAGTTCGATACCTTCGTTGATCACAACGCGGTACGGCACGTCGACGCGCTTGAGCAGTTCCCAGGTGGACAGACGCAAAACCGCCAGCTCAACCGGGTCCAGTTCTTCGATGGTCAGGTCGAGGCACGGCGTGAGTGCAGTGTCGATTTCGGTCTTGAACTGCGGAACCCCGTGCAGGATTTCGCGGAAATAGGCGCCATCGACATCGGTGAAATCGTTATCGACCCGGAACTGCGCTTCGATCTCGTTCAGCGACTGCTTGGCCATGTGCCATTGGTACAGCGCCTGGGTCGCGAGCTGACGGGCTTCGCGGCGCTTGACGCTTTTCGATGGCTTGCCGGCATCCGCAGGCTTTGGATCGCGCGGGTTGAAACGATCGCTTTCGTCGCTAATCACTTGGCCTCCAACTGCGCCAGCAGGCTGACCATTTCCAGAGCGGACAGGGCAGCTTCAGCACCTTTGTTGCCGGCCTTGGTGCCGGAACGTTCGATGGCTTGCTCGATGGAATCAACGGTCAGGACGCCGAAAGCGACCGGTACGCCGAATTCCATGGACACCTGGGCCAGGCCCTTGGTGCACTCGCCAGCCACGTATTCGAAGTGCGGAGTACCGCCACGAATGACCGCGCCCAGGGCGATGATTGCTGCGAACTCGCCTTTCTGAGCGACTTTCTGCGCAACCAGCGGAATTTCGAAGGCGCCAGGCGCGCGGATGATGGTGATGTCGCTTTCGCTCACGCCGTGGCGAACCAGGGCATCAACTGCACCGCTGACCAGGCTTTCAACGACGAAGCTGTTGAAACGGCCCACTACCAAAGCGTAGCGGCCTTTAGGGGCGATGAAGGTACCTTCGATGGTCTTCAGGGTCATTCGTTAGATCTCTTAAAGAGCCGGGACACGTCTCGTACGCATCCCTCAGTGATATTTGAACCGCGAATACAGCGCCGGAAATCGCACATCGGTGTTCACTTGCACATCTATGTGGCGAGGGAGCTTGCTCCCGCTGGGCTGCGAAGCGGCCCCTATTGTGGGTGCTGCGCACCCAGGCGGGAGCAAGCTCCCTCGCCACAATAAATCAAATATGCCTTGAGCGAACAACGAGGCCAAAACCCGGCGTCTTATTCGGAGGGCACGTATTCTACAACTTCCAGATCGAAACCGGATATCGCATTAAATTTCATCGGTGCGCTCATCAAGCGCATTTTGCGCACGCCCAGGTCTCGCAGAATCTGCGAACCGGCACCGACAATGCTGTAGGTGGTCGGTTTTTTCGGGGTGGCGTGGTCGGCGGTTTCGCGGATATGCGCCAGCAACACGTCGCCATCGAGCGGGTGACCGAGCAACAACACCACGCCACTGCCGGCCTCGGCAACCGCAGCCATGGCGGCACGCAGGCTCCAGCGCCCTGGTTGCTTGACCATCAACAGGTCGCGCAGCGGGTCCATGTTGTGCACCCGAACCAGGGTCGGCTCTTCTGCGCAAACGTTGCCCAGAGTGAGCGCCATGTGCACGTCGCCTTCCACCGAATCACGATAGGTCACCAGGTTGAATTGGCCCAGTTCGCTGTCCAGCGGCTGCTCGGCAATCCGCTGAACGGTACGTTCGTGGATCATCCGATAGTGAATCAGGTCGGCAATGGTGCCGATCTTGATGTCGTGTTCGGCGGCAAACGCTTCCAGTTCGGCGCGACGGGACATGGTGCCATCGTCGTTCATCACTTCGCAGATCACGCCGCTTGGCTCGAAACCGGCCATGCGCGCCAGGTCGCACGCCGCTTCGGTGTGGCCGGCACGAGCCAGCGTACCGCCGGCCTGGGCCATCAGTGGGAAAATATGGCCCGGGCTGACGATGTCTTCGGCCTTGGCATCACGGGCCGCAGCCGCTTGCACGGTGCGCGCACGGTCGGCGGCGGAGATGCCGGTGGTGACACCGGTGGCCGCTTCGATCGATACAGTGAACTTGGTGCCGAAACCGGAACCGTTGCGCGGCGCCATCAATGGCAGCTTGAGCAATTCACAGCGCTCGCGGCTCATCGGCATGCAGATCAGTCCACGGGCGTGCTTGGCCATGAAGTTGATGTGTTCGGGCTTGCAGCACTCGGCGGCCATGATCAGGTCGCCTTCGTTCTCGCGGTCTTCGTCATCCATGAGGATGACCATCTTGCCTTGGCGGATATCTTCAACCAGCTCTTCGATGCTATTGAGCGCCACAAGGCACCCCCTTCTTTTGAAATTTGAGCTTCAGGATTTGAGGTAGCCGTTGGCGGCCAGAAAGCTTTCGGTGATGTTGCCGGAGGCTGGTTCTGCAGCCTTGTCGCCCAACAGCAGACGTTCCAGATAACGGGCCAGCAAGTCCACTTCCAGGTTCACCCGGCGACCTGGCTGGTAGGACGCCATGATGGTTTCACTCAGGGTGTGCGGAATGATGGTCAGCAGGAATTCCGCGCCATCGACCGCGTTCACGGTCAGGCTGGTGCCGTCGACAGTAATCGAGCCTTTATGCGCGATGTACTTGGCCAGGTCTTTTGGCGCGCGGATACGGAATTCCACGGCGCGGGCGTTCTCGGTGCGGGCAACCACTTCGCCCACACCATCGACGTGACCGCTGACCAGATGCCCGCCGAGGCGCGTGGTCGGGGTCAGGGCTTTTTCCAGATTGACCGGGCTGCCGCTTTTCAGGTCGTTCATGGCGGTGCAGTCGAGGGTTTCACGGCTGACATCCGCCGCAAAGCCATTGCCCGGCAATTCAACGGCAGTCAGGCACACGCCATTGACCGCGATGCTGTCGCCCAGTTTGACGTCGCTCAGGTCGAGCTTGCCGGTTTCGACGTGAACCCGCACATCACCGCCCTTTGGGGTCAATGCACGAATACTGCCGATGGATTCGATGATGCCGGTAAACATGAGGTTCTCCTCGAGAACAAAGCCAGCGCCTACGCGATGGCCGGGAATTATACGCTCGCGGCTGGCGAAGGAATGGCAGTGACCCGCCAGTCATCGCCAACCGCGCGAATTTCGGTGATTTTCAGCTCGGGCGCATCCTTCATGTGCGCGAGCGGCCAATCCAGCAACGGCAGCGCCGAAGAGCCCATGAACTTGCCGGCGATGAAAATCTGGAACTCGTCCACCAGACCGAGTTGGGCGAAGGCACCCGCCAGCCGTGGGCCGGCCTCGACCAATACTTCATTGACGTCACGCCTGGCGAGCTCGACCAGCAACTGACGAAGATCGACCTGCCCATCGTAGCTCGGCACGATCAGGCATTCCGGGCCATTGGCATATTGTTCTTCCACCGCCACGCACGTCGCCACCAACGCTGGGCCAGCCTTGAAGAACGGTGCATCCAGCGGCACCCGCAGACGCCCGTCGACCAGCACCCGCAAGGGTGGCCGGCTCATGGCCAGTGCGGTTTGCTCCCCGTCCAGGCCCAGCTCATCGGCGCGTACGGTCAAACGGGCATTGTCCGCCAGCACCGTGTCCGCGCCAGTCAATACCACGCTGGCCTGGGCTCGCAGGCGTTGCACCGCCGAACGCGCCGCCGGGCCGGTGATCCATTGGCTCTCGCCGTTTTCCATCGCCGTGCGACCGTCAAGGCTCATGGCCAGTTTGACCCGCACGAACGGCAGGCCGTGTTCCATGCGTTTCAGGAAACCTTGATTGAGCTTGCGCGCTTCGCTTTCCAGCACACCGCTTTCGGTGGCGATGCCCGCCTGCTCCAGACGTTGCAGGCCACGGCCGGCAACCTCCGGGTTCGGGTCCTGCATGGCCGCGACGACCCGCGCCACACCGGCATTCACCAGCGCATCGGCGCAGGGCGGTGTGCGGCCGTGGTGGCTGCAAGGCTCGAGGGTGACGTAAGCGGTCGCGCACCGGGCCAGTTCACCGGCGGCGCGCAAGGCATGGACTTCGGCGTGGGGTTCACCGGCGCGCTCATGCCAGCCTTCGCCGACAATTTGCCCGGCCTGGACGATCACGCAGCCAACCCGTGGATTGGGATGCGTCGTGTAGTGCCCCTTGCGCGCCAGTTCGAGGGCGCGCGCCATGTAATGCGCGTCGAGGATGGCCTGTTCGGCGGACGTGGTCATTCTTTCACCGGCTCACGGGCCAGGCGATCGATTTCTTCGCGGAACTCGTTGAGGTCCTGGAAGCGGCGATACACCGAAGCGAAACGGATATAGGCGACTTCGTCGAGCTTTTGCAGCTCGGCCATCACCAGTTCACCGACCACCAGGGACTTGACCTCGCGTTCGCCGGTGGCGCGCAGTTTGTGTTTGATGTGCACCAGCGACGATTCGAGGCGTTCGACACTCACCGGGCGCTTTTCCAGCGCCCGCTGCATGCCGGCACGGAGTTTTTCTTCGTCGAACGGCTGGCGACTGCCGTCGGTTTTGATCAGGCGCGGCAACACCAGTTCGGCGGTCTCGAACGTCGTGAAACGTTCGCCGCAGGCCAGGCATTCACGCCGGCGGCGCACCTGTTCGCCCTCGGCGACCAGACGCGAGTCGATGACCTTGGTGTCGTTGGCACCGCAGAAGGGACAGTGCATGGTGGCAGGCAACAAAAAAAGGGAGGGCCATGGTAGCGCATCCCGGTGGCAAGACAAGCCATAGGGTTTGCGGTATACAGACGGGATGATCAATTGATCCATGGATTTCATCTTTCCGGAGCTGCCAATGTCGTTACGTCCGCTCGTTTTGCTCAGCCTTTTCAGCCTGTTGGTGGCCTGCAGCAGCGATGCACCCCAGCCCCAGCCGCCAACGCCCGGCCCTGCGCCGCAACAAGCGCAGAAAAAAGCCAAAGAGGCCGCCAAACTCGGCCCGTTGCCCGCCCATCAACGGGAATTGAGCGGCACTCTGCAAGGCGTGCCGACCGGTGCCGAAGTCGAACTGGCCTTGCTGGTGATCGATGACAAGGACCGCCCGCAACAATTGCTCGCCAGTTCCAGCCTGATCGGCAACAACCAGATTTTGCCGTTCCACCTGCGTTTCAATCCAGAATCCTTCCCCGCCGGTGCCCGTGTCGAACTGCGAGGCCGCGCCAGCCAGTCCGGCCAGTTGATCCTGCATCTGCCGTCGCAAGTGATTACCCAGCCGACGACCCAGGCGCTGGGCCAGCTGCAATTCGTCAAAGCCCCATGAGTGCACCGCTCGACCTGCAACAGGCGTTGGGTGAACTGCTCGGTGATGCGCGCTTGGTCGCCTGTGAGCTACCGCAGACCGATCTGAAGTTGTGGCTGATCGACGGCGACAACATGGACCGTGCCTTCAGCCCAGAAGAAACCCGGCGCATCCTGCACGAGCCGCCATACTGGAGTTTCTGCTGGGCCAGCGGGTTGGCCGTAGCCCGTTATCTGGCCAACAACCGGCATTGGGTCGAAGGCAAACGCGTGCTGGATTTTGGCGCAGGGTCCGGTGTGGCGGGCATTGCCGCGGTGAAGGCCGGCGCACTGGAAGTAGTGGCCTGTGACCTTGATCCGCTGGCGATTGCCGCCTGTCGGGCGAATGCCGAACTCAATGGCGTACAACTCGACTACTCGACGGATTTTTTTGCCGAGGCCGATCGCTTCGATCTGATTCTGGTGGCGGACGTGCTGTACGACCGGGCCAACCTGCCATTGCTCGATGAGTTCTTGAGTCGTGGCCGGGAGGCGCTGGTGGCGGATTCGCGGGTACGGGATTTTCGCCATCCGCTGTACCGGCGTATCGAAATGCTCGAAGCCATGACCTTGCCGGATCTGGCCGAGCCGGAAGAGTTTCGGCATGTGAGCCTGTATCACGCCGCCCGGACATGAACGTTCCCACGCTCCGCGTGGGAATGCAGCCCAAGACGCTCCGCTTCTCAAAAGCAGACGCAGAGCGTCCCTTGAGGCGTTCCAACGCAGAGCGTGGGAACGATCAATGTTCCGACTTCCGGCCGCCCCCCACCAGGCCGTATAGTGGCCCCATTCACGCTTTTACGAGATTGCCCATGAGTCAGCAAACGCCGTACATCTTCGACGCCACGACTGCCGATTTTGACCAGTCGGTGATCGAGAACTCTTTCCACAAACCGGTGCTGGTGGATTTCTGGGCCGAATGGTGTGCGCCGTGCAAAGTGTTGATGCCGATGCTGCAGACCATCGCCGAGAGCTATCAGGGCGAATTGCTGCTGGCCAAGGTCAACTGCGACATCGAACAAGACATCGTCGCCCGCTTCGGTATTCGCAGCCTGCCGACCGTGGTGCTGTTCAAGGACGGTCAGCCGGTGGACGGGTTTGCCGGTGCGCAGCCGGAATCCGCTGTACGCGCCTTGCTTGAACCTCATGTGCAGATGCCACCACCTGCCGCGGCCGATCCGTTCGAACAGGCCCAGGCCTTGTTCGACGACAGCCGATTCGCCGATGCCGAAGCGCTGCTCAAAGTCATCCTGGGCGAAGACAACACCAACGCCAAGGCCCTGATTCTCTACGCACGCTGCCTCACTGAGCGCGGTGAGCTGGGCGAGGCGCAAGTTGTGCTCGATGCGGTCAAGAGCGATGAGCACAAGGCTGCCCTCGCCGGTGCCAAGGCGCAGATCAAGTTTCTCGGGCTGGCCCGGGATCTGCCGGATGCCGCTGATTTGAAGGCGCGACTGGCGAAAGACCCCCAGGACGACGAAGCGGTCTATCAACTGGCGATTCAGCAATTGGCCCGCCAGCAATACGACGCCGCGCTGGATGCCCTGCTCAAGTTGTTCATCCGCAATCGCAGCTACAACGAAGGCCTGCCGCACAAGACCTTGCTGCAAGTGTTCGAGCTGCTGGGCAATGACCACCCGCTGGTGAGCACCTACCGTCGCAAGTTATTTGCTGCGCTGTACTGATCACGCCCCGTAGGAGCCGGCTTGCTGGCAATGCACGATGACGCGGTTCACCTGCTGAAACGCAGCGTCCGCATCGCCAGCAAGCCGGCTCCTACAGCCAGCGATAGATCGGTGTATCGCCGCCGCTTTCCACCTTCACATCCGGGCTGTGGCGCAGGCGCACCAACAAGCGCTTGCCCGCTGCGGCGCTGCCGGTCAGTGCTTCGAGTTGATCGAGCAGATCCGGCCCGCTCAACTGTCCGGCCTTGCGCAGCAAATCCCTGGCGACCTGCCACAGCGAATCATCCTGGCTCATCGGTTTCGCCGCTGGCGCGCTGACGTCGACTTTATCGACCTGCAACTGCGCGCCCAGCCTGGCCCAGTCGGCGTCATCCATTTCCAGCGTCAAATCCACCGGCCAGTCGCCGATGCTTCCGCGAATTCGCAACATAAGTCTGCTCCTGCACATTTCTGACTTGCATGCTCCCATGGGACTTGTGCAACGCCAAGCAGCCAGTCAAACTCTCCGCACTTACGTTATAAGATTACATAACAGATTGTTCACTTTACTTTCCGGAGACTCGCCATGCGTCGTCTGTTGCTCGCTTTGCCGTTTGCCTTGTTGCCCCTGGCTGTCGCCCATGCGGCTGACGAGCATGACCATGATCACGATCATGAACACGGCAGCCTGGGTGCCCATGAGCACGGTGTCGGCCGGCTCAACGCGGCGCTGGACGGCCAGACCCTCGAGCTGGAGCTGGAAAGCCCGGCGATGAACCTGGTGGGCTTCGAACATGCCGCGACCACCGACGCCGACAAAGCCAAAGTCGCAGCGGTTCGTACTCAGCTGCAGAAACCACTGACGCTGTTCAACCTGGCGAAAGCTGCAGGCTGCGTGGTGCAAAACCAGACCCTGGAAAGCCCGCTGTTTGGCGATAAACCAGACGTCGATGATGACCACGATGGCGACGCCAAGGACGAGCATCATCACGACCACAGCGAAATCCACGCCCACTACCAGTTCACCTGCGCCACACCGGCGGCGCTGAAGACCCTGGATCTGGCGAACATTTTCAACAGCTTCCCGGCGACCCGGACCATTCAGGTCCAACTGATCGGCCCGAGCGGCCAGCAAGGGGTTGAAGTGACGGCCCAGGCCGCGGCCCTGAAATTCTGAATCTATCCGGATCCTGTAGGAGCAAGGCTTGCCCGCGATGAACAATAGCGCGGAGCTCCTGTTAAACCGCGGTGTAGCCATCGCGAGCAAGCTTTGCTCCTACGGATCATCAACATTCTTGAAATCGGCGCCATGACCCAAACACTCATCGAACTGTCCGACCTGGGCTTCAGCTGGCCCGGTCATCCGCCGCTGCTGGACATTCCGGCGTTTCGCCTTTCACCTGGTGAAACCCTGTTCCTCAAAGGCCCCAGCGGCAGCGGCAAGACCACCCTGCTCGGCTTGCTGGGCGGCGTGCAGAAGCCTGATCGCGGCAGCATTCGCCTGCTCGGCCAGGAGCTCACCGAACTGTCGGCCGGTGCCCGCGATCACTTTCGCGTCGATCACACCGGCTACATCTTCCAGCAGTTCAACCTGCTGCCGTTTCTGTCGGTGCGAGAAAACGTCGAACTGCCCTGCCACTTCTCCAAACTGCGCGCCGAACGGGCCAGGCAGCGTCACGGCAGCGTCGATAAAGCCGCCGCCACCCTGCTCGCCCACCTGGGTTTAAAGGATGAAAACATCCTCGGTCGGCGTGCCGATTCGCTGTCCATCGGCCAACAGCAACGAGTGGCCGCCGCACGCGCGTTGATCGGTCAGCCGGAGTTGGTGATCGCCGACGAACCGACTTCGGCGCTCGATTACGACGCCCGGGAAAACTTCATTCGCCTGCTGTTCGCCGAATGCCGCGAAGCCGGGTCGAGCCTGTTGTTCGTCAGCCATGACCAGAGCCTGGCGCCGCTGTTCGATCGCAACCTGTCGCTGGCCGAGCTCAATCGCGCCGCCAGCCCGTCCGAGGTCTGAGATGTATTTGTTCCGTCTAGCCATGGCCAGCCTGGCTAACCGTCGCTTCACCGCGATTTTGACCGCGTTCGCCATTGCCCTGTCGGTGTGCCTGCTGCTGGCCGTCGAGCGCGTGCGGACCGAGGCCAAGGCCAGTTTCGCCAGCACCATCAGCGGCACCGACCTGATCGTCGGCGCGCGCTCCGGCTCGGTGAATCTGTTGCTGTACTCGGTGTTCCGCATCGGCAACGCCACCAACAACATCCGCTGGGACAGCTTCGAACACTTCGCCAACAACCCGAAAGTGAAATGGGCGATCCCGATGTCCCTCGGCGATTCCCATCGCGGCTATCGGGTAATGGGCACCACCGAGGCCTACTTCGAGCATTACCAGTACGGCCGTCAACAACACCTGGAACTGGCCGCTGGCCGCGCCTTCGCCACTGATCCGTTTGAAGTGGTGCTCGGCGCCGAAGTGGCCGATGCGCTGCAATACAAGCTCGGCGAAAAACTGGTGCTGGCCCACGGCGTGGCGGCGATCAGTCTGGTCAAGCACGATGACAAACCGTTCACTGTGGTCGGCATTCTCAAGCGCACCGGCACACCGGTGGACCGAACGCTGCACATCAGCCTCGGCGGTATGGAAGCGATTCACGTCGACTGGCACAACGGTGTGCCGGCCCGGGGCAACGGGCGAATCAGCGCCGATCAGGCACGCAACATGGACCTGAAGCCGCAAGCGATCACCGCGTTCATGCTCGGCCTCAACAGCAAGATTTCGACCTTCGCCGTGCAACGCGAGATCAACGAATTCCGTGGTGAACCGATGCTGGCGATCCTCCCGGGGGTGGCGCTGCAGGAGCTGTGGAGCTTGATGAGCACCGCCGAAAAAGCCTTGTTCGTGGTGTCCTTGTTCGTGGTGCTGACCGGGTTGATCGGCATGCTCACAGCGATTCTCACCAGCCTCAATGAACGCCGCCGCGAGATGGCGATTCTGCGTTCGGTGGGCGCACGGCCGTGGCATGTTGCGACCTTGCTGGTGCTTGAGGCTTTTGCCCTGGCGCTGTCCGGCGTAGTGGCGGGCGTGGCACTGCTGTACGTGTGCATCGCCGCGGCCCAAGGTTACGTGCAAGCCAATTACGGGCTGTTTTTGCCATTGGCCTGGCCCAGCGAATATGAATGGACGCTGCTCGGTGGCATCCTGATCGCCGCGCTGCTGATGGGCAGCGTGCCGGCCTGGCGTGCTTATCGCCAATCCCTGGCTGATGGCCTGTCGATCCGTTTATGAGGACTTTGAAAATGCCCCGCGCTGTCTTTGCGCTGTTGATGCTGGTCGCCCTGCCGCTATGGGCGGCCGAGCCGAAAGAGCTGACCTGGTCGGAAATGATCCCGCCGGATGCCGCACCGGAAGTGCCGAACATGACGCCGCTGCACGACCTGTCGAAGATGAGCGATGCATTGTCTGCCGAGTCAGCGCCAGCAGCGAAGCAGGACATGCCCAATGCGCCGGTGGTCAAAGCGCTCGACGGGCAGAACATTCGCCTGCCGGGCTACATCGTGCCGCTGGAAGTGAGTGAAGACGGACGCACCACGGACTTTCTGCTGGTGCCGTATTTCGGCGCCTGCATTCACGTGCCGCCACCGCCGTCGAATCAGATCGTGCATGTCAAAAGCGAAGTCGGGGTGAAGCTCGATGAGCTGTATCAGCCGTACTGGATCGAAGGGCCGATGCAGGTCAAGCCCTCCACCAGCGAATTGGCGGATGCCGGGTATCAGATGGAAGCGCAGAAAATTTATCTGTATGAATTGCCCGAATGAGTCCGGAGTTGTTTTGTTGATTCAGAAGATGCTTTCGCGGGCAAGCCTCGCTCCTGCAGCACGCGGGGTGCGGCGACCGCGTTCTGTGGTTCATGAGCACTGCATTACAGGCGCTTCGGGCGCAACGCTGAACCTGTAGATACTCTGTTCACGGTCAAGCTTTCGCGAGATGTTTTTCGCTAAAA
>NZ_RCNY01000069.1:0-1262 GCF_004307635.1 Pseudomonas sp. Sample_22 | reverse complement strand
CTCGCTCCTTGTATGTTGACCCTGAGTCCAAAGAGAGAGGTTACGCTCAAGGACTCATACAACAGCAAGTGCGTTTCTGGGGGGAGGCCGATCGCTCCTGAAGGCAGGATTTGCTCCTGACCTTGTCTGTAGAGAGGCCCCCCCGCCTCATTGCCCACCACGAAGAGTATCGAGAAGCCGACAAGTCGGACTTCGCATTACAAGGTTGCAGTGGCATGAAGTTCGAGGTCGGGGGAACCGGGAGCAATCTTACCGAAAGTCAGGGAAGTGAAAAGCATGAATACTCATGTCGGCATAGACATTGGTGCTCGCACGTCTGCGATGGGATGGCGACAGAACGGTAAAACATCAGGCCAGTGGGAGATTCAGCACACACCCAAAGGGCGCAAGACTGCCGCGGCCAAGATGCTGGGTCTCAAGCCGCTGAGCGTGGTTATGGAAGCCACCGGCATTTACTACCTGGATCTTGCGCTGGAGTTGCACGCCGCCGGTTTGCCGGTCTCGGTGATCAACCCAAAAAGTTTTCACAATTTTGCCAAATTGATGCTGCAAAACAGCAAGACTGACCAGATAGATTCTCAATTACTAGCCGAATATGGCGAGCGTATGGCGCCCAGACTTTGGGTGCCGCCTACGGCCGATCAGATGACGTTGCGTGCCATTGGACGTCATATCAATCGTCTGATTGGTCATCGAACGCGAGCCAAAAACGAATTGCACGCGCTACAAGCGACAGAAACAAGAGTGGAGCTGCTGATCGAAGATGAGAAAGAGGCGATTGCAGGGTTGGACGCGCGGATTGATCGTTTGAAGAAAGCCGCACGTGATGCCATCGCCAAATGCCCGGACCTGAGTTTGCAGTTTCGCTGCATGATGGCGGCACCCGGCGTAGGAGAAGCCTCGGCTATCGCTGCACTGGCGGAGCTGACGACCCTGCCTGTGACGCTTAAATCGGCACAGGTAAGCCGTTACGCAGGCCTGGACGTCAGGTTGACCCAATCCGGCACCAGCGTGAATCGGCCAGGGCGAATGTCCAAATGCGGCAATGCTTATTTGCGTGCAGCGATGTTCATGCCGGCAATGACGGCAATCCGCTGCGATGAGAATGTGAAGGCTTTTTACGAAGCTCTCGTTGCTCGCGGCAAGAAAAAAATGCAGGCAATCGGTGCGGTGATGCGCAAATATCTGACTGGGTTGTGGGCGTGCATGCGTTCCGGAGAAGAATTTAATACGGCCAAGCTTTTTAGCGAAAAACATCTCGC
>NZ_RCNY01000063.1:0-40946 GCF_004307635.1 Pseudomonas sp. Sample_22 | reverse complement strand
AACCTTCAAGACCTGGACCGCGATGGAAACCATCCTGTCGGTGGTGGGCCTGGGCTTTATTCTGTTGTTGTCGCTGTTCGTCTAAACACACTGCACTGATCGTTTCCATGCTCCGCTAGGGAATGTTGCCATGGAAGCTCTGCGTCCACTGTGACGCGGAGCGTCACGGGATGCATTCCCACGCAGAGCGTGGGAACGATCAGGCACAAAAAAACCGCATCGCTGCGGTTTTTTTGTGGGTGAAAGAAATTTCTGTCAGTCGATGCATTTGTGGCGAGGGAGCTTGCTCCCGTCCGGCGGCGTAGCCGTCGTAAAATCGGCCAACGCGTTATGCCAGAAGAACCGCGGTGACCAGTTTGGGGTTCGCTTCGCAGCCCAGCGGGAGCAAGCTCCCTCGCCACAGGAATGTTGTTGCCACAGGTTTTGTGTCAGGCGTTGGTTTTCGGGGCCAAGCCATCCGCCCTGAACATCCCGCGAATCCCGCGCACCGCCTGGCGAATCCGGTCCTGGTTTTCGATCAGCGCAAAGCGTACGTGATCATCGCCATACTCGCCGAAACCCACACCCGGCGAGACGCAGACCTTGGCCTCGGCCAGCAGTTTCTTGGCGAACTCCAGGGAGCCCAGGTGCGCATAAGCCTCTGGAATCTTGGCCCAGACGTACATCGACGCTTTCGGGTTTTCCACCATCCAGCCCAGCTCGTGCAGGCCTTTGACCAACACATTGCGGCGCTGCCGATATTGCTCGGCGATGTCGCGCACGCACTGCTGATCGCCTTCCAGAGCGGCGATCGCCGCCACTTGCAGCGGCGTGAAGGTGCCGTAGTCGTGGTAGCTCTTGATCCGCGCCAAGGCGTTGACCAGCTCCGGGTTGCCGACCATGAACCCGATGCGCCAACCCGCCATGTTGTAGCTCTTGGACAGGGTGAAAAACTCCACCGCAATATCCTTGGCGCCCGGCACTTGCATGATCGACGGTGCTTTCCAGCCGTCGTAGACGATGTCGGCGTAGGCCAGGTCATGCACCACCAGCACGTCGTACTGCTTGGCGAGGGCGATCACCCGCTCAAAGAAATCCAGCTCCACGCACTGTGCGGTGGGGTTGGACGGGAAGCCGAGAATCATCATCTTCGGTTTCGGGATCGAGCCGCGAATGGCGCGTTCCAGTTCCGCGAAGAAGTCCACACCGGGCACCAGCGGCACCGAACGCACCTGGGCGCCGGCAATCACGGCACCGTAGATGTGAATCGGATAGCTCGGGTTCGGCACCAGCACGGTGTCGCCCTGGTCGAGGGTGGCGAGCATCAAGTGCGCCAGGCCTTCCTTGGATCCGATGGTGACAATGGCTTCGCTTTCCGGGTCGATGTCGACCTCGTAGCGATTCTTGTACCAGTTGGAAATCGCCCGGCGCAGGCGCGGAATACCTTTGGACGTCGAGTAACCGTGGGTGTCTTCGCGTTGGGCGACGGTGACGAGTTTGTCGACGATGTGCGGTGGCGTGGCGCCGTCGGGGTTGCCCATGCTCAAGTCGATGATGTCTTCGCCACGACGACGGGCGGCCATCTTCAGCTCGGCGGTGATGTTGAAAACGTATGGGGGGAGTCGATCTATGCGCGCAAAGCGGCGCGGCGAACCTTGTTCGGCCATTGTTGCCTCGGATAACGTAAGCGCCCGGAACCGTCCGAGCGACGCAGGTCTGTGGTGACCTGTGGCGGAATGTACGACCAGCTGTGGCAGACTGTCCAGCCTCCTTGTAAACAAATTTTTCCGAAGGAAATGGAACGATGGAATTCACCAGTGGCTTTTTGCTGAGCCTTTCGCTGTGCCTGGACATCGGCGTGGCCAACATCGCGATGATCACCCTGGCGATGCAACGCGGCTATTTTCAAGGCTTTGCACTGGGCCTGGGGACTTGTGTCGGCGACCTGGTCTACGCGGTGCTGGCGCTGGCCGGCATGACCGTTTTGCTGCAATACGAAACCGTCCGTTGGGTGTTGTGGATCGGCGGTTCGGCGCTGCTGGTGTACTTCGCGGCGAAGATGATTTACTCGGCGATCCACCATGAGGCGCTGTTGGCGCAGACTGCTGAAGTCGGCCACAACTCCCATCGCAAGGAATTCTTTCGCGGGATTTTTCTCGCCATGTCGTCGCCCAGCGCCATTCTCTGGTTCGCGGCCGTGGGCGGCACGCTGATCGCCCGTTCCGGAGGCGGGGGTGGGTTGAGTTCGGCGCTGTTCCTCGGCGGCTTCCTCTGCGCCGGGCTGCTGTGGTGCGCAGGCGTGTGCTTCGCGGCGAGCCACGGTGGCAAGTTGCTCGGCGACAAATTGCTGCGTTACTCCTACATGGCATCGGCGGCGATCTTCTGCTACTTCGCGGTCTACGTGATCCTGTCTGGCTACAACGAGTTTGTGGGCTCTGGCGCCGTCGAGCAGTTGCACGCCTTGTAACTTGGCGATGCGGGATTGGCTTCTATACTCCCTGCCAAACCCACTTTTAAGCGCCAGGAGTCGAGTCATGGATGAACAAACACGTGTCGAGGTGTCCGAACCCCGCATTGAGCACGGGCACTTTCTGCTGATTGCAGGGCTTGGTGGAAAATTTACCCAACAAACCGTGAAAGGCATTCCCGAACTCTGGGAAAAATTCATCCCCCATATTGGCAATGTTCCAGGGCAAAAAGGCGAAGTGACCTACGGCGTCTGCTGCAATTTCGATGGCCAGGGCGGATTCGATTACATCGCCGGCGTCGAGATCAGCAAGCTCGACGATTTGCCGGAAACGTACCGCTGGGTAGAGGTCCAGCCCCAGCAATACGTGGTGTTCGAGCACAAGGGGGCGCTGGAAGACCTGCCGCAAACCTTCCAGTACATCCATGGTACGTGGTTGCCCCAGTCCGGACACGAGCAATTGGCCGCTCCGGAGTTCGAGCGCTACAGCGAAGATTTCAACCCGAAGCTCAACACCGGCAAGCTGGAAATCTGGCTGCCGATCAAGGCGTAATCGAGGCATCGGAGAGTAGATCGGTAGATTCGTCTCTCGATGTCGCGCAGCCGCTGATTTATGATCCCGGCCTTTCCCTCGCTGATTCCGAGCTGCCATGAACACCGTCATCCGCAATGTCACGCCCGCTGACCTGGACCGCTGCTACGCCATCGAAACCGTAGCCTACGAAGGCGACGAAGCCGCCACCCGGGAAAAAATCGCCACCCGCATCGCCACCTGGCCTGAGGGTTTCATCGTTGCTGAAGTGGATGGCGTGGTAGCCGGTTTCATCAACTCCGGTGCGGCATTTCAGGTGGAAATGTCCGACGAGGCGTTCAAGGAGCTGATTGGCCACGACCCGGCCGGACCGCACGTGGTGATCATGTCGGTGGTGGTGCATCCGGATTATCAGGGGCAGGGTTTGGCGAAACGCTTGATGGGCGAGTTCATCGAGCGCATGCGCGCGCTGAACAAGGCCAGTATCAACCTGATGTGCAAAGAGCGGCATATCCCGCTGTATGCCGGGTTCGGCTTTGCCTATATCAAGCCGTCGGCGTCCGACCACGGTGGCATGGCATGGCACGAGATGGCTCTCAATCTCTAAACCCGACGCAACCCCCTGTAGGAGAGAGCCGGCTCGCTCCTACATTGGTTTTGTATTGATCCCCGGTTAGAAAAACAACCCCATCCGCCGCTCATACCCGATCCGCCCTTTATACGCCTCGCCACTGTCGACAAAACCATACCGGGCATACAGCGCAATGGCGGTGTCGTTGTCCGCATCCACCGATAACTCCAACCCTTTGATCTCCGGCCAAGCCTGGCGCGCAGCCTCGGGCAAGGCTTGCAGGCAGGCCTTGCCGTAGCCTTTGCCTTGCGAATGTTGGTCGACTTGCAGGGCATGTAGGGTGGCGCTGTGTTCATTGGCCCATTCCGGCAATACCGGGGGGCGCTTGAGCAGCAGGAAGGCCACCGGAATGTCTTCAGCCAGCAGGGCAAATCCTTTGACCCCCGGGCCGGGCTTGGACAACAAGGTGTGCAATGCACCGTGGATGTCGCCGCAGAACTTTATCTGCTCGGGATGTACTTCAATGGCCTCGATCTGTTGGCGCTGCAGCGCATTCAGGCTTTCGTATGGCATGAGTCGGGTTGTCACGGGACGGTCCTTTTTCCAACATGATTAGAAACCCGGATTCTAGCGATTCCGGTGGATTGGATTATTTTTATTTCACCTGTCGATTCAACGGATCGCCAGACGACTATGGGTGTCTTCCAACAAAAACCACGGAGAACCACCATGAACTCGCAAACCCAGATCCAGAACCTCATCGAAAGCTATCGCCAGGCCGTCATGGCCAAGGACGTGGATAAAGTCATGGCGCTGTATGCCGATGACATCGTCTCCTTCGACGCGGTCAAGGCTTTGCAATTCAAGGGCAAGTCCGCCTACCGCGCCCATTGGCAGGAGTGCATGCAAATGTGCCCCGGCCCGCACATCTTCGAGTTCCACGAAGTCACCATCGAACCGTCCCAGGAAATCGCCTTCGCCCACTGGCTGGCCCATTGCGGCGGCACCAACGACAAGGGCGAAACCCAGGCCTGCTGGATGCGCGTCTCGCAGTGCTACCGGCAAGAAGCGGGGTTGTGGCAGATCGTCCATGAACACTGGTCGGCACCGTTCGACATGCAAACCGGTGCACCGCTGTTCGACCTCAAGCCCTGAGATTTTTTTATCGCAAACAACGCCAAGGTGCCGATCTGCGGCCATAGTTGATCCGTTCGATGAAGGAGAACGCGATGAAGTATTTATGCCTGGTCTACAGCGATGAGCACCTGCTGCATTCGCTGCCGGAGAGCCCGCACGATTCCGAGTGCATGGCTTATGCCGAGTCGATCCAGGGCAGTGGCCGGATGGTCGCCGCCGAGGCGCTGGAATCCGTGCAGACCGCCACCACCGTGCGCATGCGCAACGGCAAAATGTCGATCACCGACGGCCCGTTCGCCGAAACCAAAGAGCAGTTGGCCGGTTTCTACCTGATCGATGCCAAGGACCTCAACGAAGCCATCCAGGTCGCCGGGAATATCCCGGCGGCGCGGGTCGGCAGCGTTGAAGTGCGCCCCGTGCGCCAGTTGAATCCTTGACTGATGGTGGCGCAAGCGGTCAAGGCGCGGGTCGAACAGGTTTATCGTGAAGACTCGCGGCGCATCCTGGCAACGTTGATTCGCTTGCTCGGCGATTTCGACCTCGCCGAAGAAGCTTTGCACGAGGCGTTCTTCGTCGCGGTCGAACGCTGGCAACAGGACGGCGTGCCGGACAACCCACGTACGTGGCTGGTGTCTACCGGGCGCTTCAAGGCCATCGACGTGTTGCGTCGGCGTGCCCGGTTCAATGCTTCGCGGCCATTGTTGCTAGCGCAACTGGAGGCGCTGGAGCAGGCGGACTGGAGTGACGAAGACGTGGAAGATGATCGCTTGCGCCTGATCTTCACCTGTTGTCACCCGGCATTGGCGGCGGATGCCCAGGTGCCGTTGACCCTGCGGGAAGTCTGCGACCTGACCACCGAAGAAATTGCCCGAGCCTTTCTCTCGGCGCCGGCCACCATCGCCCAACGCATCGTGCGCGCCAAGGCAAAGATCCGTGACGCAAAAATTCCCTATCAGGTGCCCTCTCTGGCGGAATTACCCGAACGCCTCGACAGCGTGCTGCGGGTGATTTATCTGGTGTTCAACGAGGGTTATTCGGTGTCTATCGGCGCACAGGTGACCCGCGAAGACCTTACCCGCGAGGCGATTCGCCTCGGCCGGTTGCTGATGGAATTGCTGCCCGAACCGGAAGTCATGGGCTTGCTGGCAATGATGCTGTTGCACGAGTCGCGGCGGGTGGCCAGAACGTCTGCGAGCGGCGAACTGATTTTGCTGGATGAGCAGGACCGAACGTTGTGGAACGGCGCAATGATTGCCGAAGGTTGCGCGCTGGTGGAGCGGGCGTTGAGCAGTCGCCGATTTGGCCCCTATTGCCTGCAAGCGGCGATTGCCGCAGTTCATGCCGAGGCCCCCTCGGTGGATGAAACCGATTGGGAGCAGATCGTCGGCCTCTATGACGTGTTGCTACGGGCAGTGCCTTCGCCGGTGATCGAGTTGAATCGGGCGGCGGCGATTTCCAAACGGGATGGACCGTTGGCGGGTTTGATCCTGGTCGAGGCGATTCTGGCGCGCGGTGATTTGCTCGATTACCACTTGGCACATTCGGCGCGGGCGGAGTTTTGCCGGCAGCTGGGGCGGGTGGAGCAGGCGCGGGCCGCCTATGAGCGGGCACTTGAGTTGACGCAGCAGGCGCCGGAGCGGCGGTTTATCGAGGGGCGGCTCAAGGCGTTGGAGTGATGTGACTTCGCCGGCCTCATCGCGGGCAAGCCCACTCCCACAGTGGTTTGAGGTGCACACAACTTTTGGTATCGACACAAATCCCTGTGGGAGCGGGCTTGCCCGCGATAGGGCCGAAGGACCTTCACTCCAACATCTTCCCTAACAACCAACTCCCGGCAGACCCCGGTGGATGCAATCGCGACCACAGTGCATCCACCGACACCGTTTTCGGCCAGCCGCGCACGTGCAGTTCCTGCAAGGTGCCCGGGCCGAAGCGCGCCACCAGCCAACGCGGCAACGGCGCCCAGCCAAAACCACCCTGAGCCATTTCCAACAGCATCAAATAACTCGGCGCTGACCACATGCGGCCCTTCGCCCGGCTTTCATAAGGATTGACGATGGTCGCCAGGCGCAACTCACGGTGTTGCTGCAACACGTCCTGGTCAATGTGATCCAGCGCGGCCAACGGATGCATCGGCGACACGAACAGCGCAATCTCCGTGCGTTCGTCCACTGTCGAACTGACCAGGTCCGGCGGATAGCTGTCCTGCATTTCAGCAAAGGCGAGCTGCGCCCGACCGCTTTGCACCAACGCCACCAAGTCATCGCATTCGGCGATCAGGCATTCGAGCTCCAGGTCCGGGTAACGCTGTTCGAAGGCGCTGAGCGAAGCTTCGAAGCGGTCGGACTGGTACGTGTCGGAAAGAGCGACCGTCAGTTTCGCCTCAACCCCTTGCGAGAGCTGGCTGGCAGTCATTTCCAGGCGACTGGTGGCGGCCAGTATGTCTTCCGCCCGTTGCAGTACTACTCGTCCGGCGGGCGTCAGGCCGGGTTTGCGGCTGCTGCGGTCGAACAACGTCAGGTTCAGGTCGATTTCGAGGCTGGCGACAGCCGCGCTAATGGTCGACTGACTCCGGCCCAGCTTTCGCGCGGCAGCGGAAAACGATCCTTGGGTGGCGGCTTCGACAAACGCCAGCAGCACTTCATGAGAGGCCATGAACTATCGCCTTGATCGATGGTTATTGATTATGAAGTATCGGTTTGTTGGCAGATCATGGCAACCATCGTTACCCAAGGAGTCCTGGCCATGAGCGCCAACAAATCCATCACTGAACGTATCTTCCAGGCGATCGGTTTCGAACTGCTGGCCATTCTGATCTGTACGCCCTTGCTGGCCTGGATCATGGAAAAGCCAATGCTGGAAATGGGGGCGGTCACCTTGCTGATCGCGGCACTGGCGCTGGCCTGGAACGTGATCTTCAACGGCCTGTTCGACCGGTTGCTCAAGCGTTTTGCCATCGCGCACAACGCCTGGGTCCGTGTGGTGCACGCGCTGCTGTTCGAAGGCGGACTGGTTGCCCTTGGCGTGCCCTTGATCGCGTGGTGGCTGAACGTCAGTCTGTGGCAGGCGTTCCTGCTGGATATCGGCGTACTGCTGTTTTTCCTGCCGTACACCTACCTTTATCACTGGGTGTACGACGTGGTCCGCGAGCGGTTGGTTATCCGCTCTACGTGTAACGCGTAACCTGTAGAGGGGCGATCACCAGCGCGACGCCCATCTACAGAAGTGGCGCTTAATAATCCCGCCGTTTGCGGAACGTCCAACGTCCGGCAATCACGTAAAATTCAGACGCAAAAAAGCCGCACGATCATCAAATCGTGCGGCTCTTCGCGGTGAGCATCAGTCGTCTTTTTTGTTCTTCAGGACTTCGCCGGTGGCGGCGTTCAAATCCACGTCCCATTCAACGTTTTTCGCGTCGCGCAACTCGACTTCGTACTCGTAACCGTTGAAGTGGTTATCCAAGTCACTGTCGGTAATTGTCGCACCCGGATGCAGTTTCAGAACGATCTGGTTCAACTCTTCCAGTGGCTTGATCTTGCCATCCTTGACCAACTGAGGAATCTGGTCGACAGGAACATCAGCCTGGGCCAAACCGGCGGTGAGCGTCAGGGCGGCAGCGGTGAACAGAGCAGTCAGCGTCTTCATGAGTTCATTCCTTGTGTGAGCTGTTTAAGTGGGATCAGGTTAACTTTGGTAACTTAATCCACCCTTAAAATTCCCTTTGATGTCTTGCTTCAATCACTGTGGGAGGGTGGCTTGCCCGCGATGGGGCCGTCAGCTTCAACATCAACGTTGAATGACGACACGGCTATCTCGGGCAAGCCACGCACAGGTTTAATACCCAATATTCTTCAACAGCTGATCGACACTCGCGGCGGCCGGGCGTTTATAGAACTTCAACAACTCGCTGGCGCGGTTGGTAAAAATGCCGTCGACACCGGCATCCATGACCTTCTGAAAATCCACCGCATCGTCGACGGTATAGACGTGCACCAACAGTCCCTGATCGTGGGTGTACTGGTTCATCCACGGTTGCACCAGGTCCGAGTAACTCTGATCGCCACCTTTGGTCAGTGTCGCGGAAGGACCGGTGCCGATCGCGCCCTGGGCTTTGGCGTAGTCGACCCAGCGCTGGAATTCGGCTTTGTCCTTGGGTGCCTGGCTGGCGTAGTAAGCGGCTTTGTCTTTCTCGCCGGATTCGGCAAACGGCACTTTGGATTTCGGTTCGATGCTGCCTTCGCCCACCCACAGCAGAAGGATTTTCGGTACTTGGGGCATTTCCTTTTGCAGCAGTTCCAGGCTGCTCTTCTCGAACGTTTGCAGGATCACCTTGCCTTTACCCTGACCGACCGCCAGCTCGCTCTTCGCCAGTTTCGATCCGGCCGGGCTCAGCCAGCCGCGGTCATGGAGTTTGTCCTTGAGATCGCGTTCGATGCCGGGAAACTGCTTGGGCTCCTTGGTTTCGATGTACAGGCCTGGCTTGTGCAGCGGGTTGCCCTGGGCGATGTCGATGATCTCATCGAGCGTCAGAATTTTCAGGCCTGCATAGGATGGACGCGCGCGATCGGGGTACGCGGTGTTGAACCAACTGCCGGCATCCAGGGTTTTCAGTTCGGCCATGGTAAACGCATTGGCGGGGCTGTCTTTGCGCTCGGGGAATTTGCTGGCGACATCGGTGGTGCGTTGCAGGTTGTTGTCGTGCAGGGCGAACAGCACACCGTCCTTGCTGCGTTGCAGGTCCAGTTCCAGGTAATCGGCGCCCAGGTCACGGGCCAGCTTGTAGGCGGCAACCGTGGACTCCGGTGCGTCGAACGAGGCGCCACGGTGGGCGATCACCGCCGGGTGCGGGATGCCCAGGCGCGTGGCCAATGCTGTGGGACCGGGCTCGCTGGCGGCTTGGACCTGCCCCAGGCCGAGCCAAAGACTCAGCAGCAGGGCGCTTTTGGTGAAGGTTGCAGGCATGCTCGAGATCCTTTCGCGATGGTTTCAAAGAAGTCCCTTTTAGCAACTGAGCGTCATCAACGCTATCGCAAGACCGACACAAACGTATTGAAAGCTGATTTTCGTCAGCGTTTTTGTGCGCTCGTTTGCAGTACGCTTGGCGGCAATTTCCCCTGCAGAGGGAAACAGCCATTGCTCGCCCTGTGTGTAAACCGACAATAAACACTGTGAGGTTTACCATGCGCATCACGTCCCAACTCATCTGCCAGGCCGCTGACCAACTCAAAGGCTTCGTAGGCCTCAACCGCAAGACCGGCCATTATCTCGTGCGCTTCAGCGAAGACTCTTTCGGCAGGGACGTGGCGGATGACGGCATCATTCCCGCCAGTGAATTCGTCTGGGCGCCCGGCTTCGAGGGCACCATGATCCTCAAACGCGAGCTGATTCAATTGCTGCTCGATCAGAACATCGACGAGCGGATCAACATCACCGAACCGCTGCGGGTTTACATGAAACGGCGAGAGGTGCCGGAGATTTCGGCGCTGCGGAGTTTGGTTCGTGGTTGAGGTTTCCACGTTGACTGGGCTTCAGAGCTGAACCCATAACCCGCTTCGACTCGGTATTCATGGCAACTCGTAGCAGGCCAGAAACATGTCCAGCGCCGACTCTGCGACGGTGGTCTGCATTTCGGGCGAAAGACTTGGCAGCCCCATGGAAACTTGCGGCCAGAACGCGAAGGATTTGAGCATTCCCTGAATCTGCTGCGCGGCAAATGCCGGGTCGACTTGTTTCAATCGGCCATCGGCCTGCGCAGCGCGAATCCACACGGTCAGGCTTTCTTCCCGCTCACCCATTCTGGCAACCATGTTCTGTGCGCGCTCGGGGGAATGGATGGTGGCAGCGATGGCCACCCGCGCCAAATCGAGAAAGTTTTCATCACCCAGCATCTGCAACTTGGCCATCAGCATCACGCGCATCTGCTCGCGTAATGGCTGTTGTGGGTGGTAGGACATTTCCTGCTCCGCCGTCACCCGAGTCCACAATTGATTAAGAATTTCGGCGAACAACTCTTCCTTGCTCGGAAAATGGTTGTACACCGTGCGCTTCGACACGCCAGCGCTGGCGGCAATCTTGTCCATGCTGGTGATGTCGAAACCGTTGGCACGGAACTCAGCAATCGCGGCTTGAATGATGGCTTCGCGTTTTCGGTCGGTCAGGCGCTGTGCAACTGTCATAAATCCGCTTCGGCAGAGAGAAAAGGAAAATTACACTCGGTAGTTTACTTGTGGGCGGGATTGATGCAACCTTGAAACTACACTGTGCAGTGTAATGTTTTGTTAATCCTGCCCGGTAAACACTAGAGTGTTCGGCTAATGCGTGCGTGCCTTGGCCATTTATCGTCCCAAGCGGAAAATCGCCAACGCGCGGTTTTTCTGGAGTCATTCAGTTATGGCCAATGCAGTTTCCCCGGCGAATAACGCGTCTACCCTTGATGCCTCTCGACAGGCTCGAGGGCAATTCCAGAACCACACGCCGATACAGCGATTAAGCATCGGCAAAACCCTGCGCATCTTGTGGAACGCGATGTTCCACAAACCGCGCGACACCCGCCCGACGGCACCCGTCCCCGTGCAAGCGCTGACGCAAGCGGCACTGATTGCCGCGCCGAACCACAGCGTCTATCGCCTCGGTCACTCCACGTTGTTGCTCAAACTGCGGGACAAGTTCTGGATCACCGACCCGGTTTTCGCCGAACGTGCCTCGCCTGTGCAATGGGCTGGCCCCAAGCGCTTTCACCAGCCACCCATCAGCCTGGAAGAGCTACCGCCGATTGAAGCCGTGATCCTGTCCCACGATCACTACGACCACCTGGATTACCAGACCGTGCTCAAACTGGCGGACAAAGCCAACTATTTCCTCACTCCGCTGGGCGTGGGCGACACGCTGATCAGATGGGGTATCGACGCCAGCAAAGTCCGCCAACGGGACTGGTGGCAAGGCACGGAAATCGACGGCATCCAGTTCATCGCCACCCCCTCGCAGCACTTTTCCGGCCGCGGCCTGTTCGATGGCAACAGCACCCTTTGGGCTTCGTGGGTGATGATCGACGGCGACACGCGCATCTTCTTCAGTGGTGACAGCGGCTATTTCGATGGTTTCAAACGCATCGGCGAACAGTACGGCCCGTTCGACCTGACGTTGATGGAAACCGGCGCCTACAACGTCGATTGGCCACACGTGCACATGCAACCCGAACAAACCCTGCAGGCCCACATTGACCTCAAGGGCCGCTGGCTGCTGCCCATCCACAACGGCACCTTCGACCTGTCGACCCACGCCTGGTACGAACCCTTCGACCGCATCCTGGAGTTGGCCTGGGAGCGCAGTATTTCGATTACCACGCCGCAAATGGGGGAGGCCTTCTCCCTGAGGCATCCGCAACGGGGCGGGGCCTGGTGGCAGGAGGTGGAACAGCGGATGTTTGAGGAGCAACAGAGCGTCGGATGAGCGGCTACGGCTCGCGACGAACTTTCGTACGAGCCCTGGTGATTTAAGACGACGGATAAATCTGACTGATTCTTTAGGCTGATTCGCGGGTGAGGTCATTGACCCGCAATCAGTCAGAGGATTTGTACATGGATGTATCTTTTAATGGCCGCATGACGCGGCTAGCCAGTATTGTCGTGTTATCGATGGCAGCCAGCGCAGCCTATGCGCATAACCTGATATCCGAAACCAGGCTGGAATATTTAGGTGTCGATGAGCTCAACCAGAGGATGGAGCGTGGTCAACTGAGCTCCGTGATGCTGGTCAGGCACTTATTGCAACGGATCGAAAGGCTGGACAAGCAGGGGCCGGCAATCAACGCGATCATCGAACTGAACCCCGACGCACTGGACATTGCACAAGTCCTCGATAAGGAACGCCAAAGTGGGCATGTTCGCGGTCCATTGCATGGCATTCCTGTGCTGCTCAAAGACAACATCGATACCTCCGATTCAATGCAGACCAGCGCCGGTTCATTGGCTCTGGTTGGGCAACCTGCAGCGCAGGACGCCTTTATCGTGCAGCGTCTGAGGGATGCCGGAGCGGTCATTCTCGCAAAGACCAACCTTAGCGAATGGGCTAACTTCCGCGATCCGGCCGTTCCCGATGGCTGGAGCGGGCGAGGTGGGCAAACCAGAAATCCCCACGTGTTAAGCGTAACGCCATGCGGCTCTAGCGCCGGTTCGGGCGCAGCGCTCGCGGCGGGTTTCGCGCCGCTGACGGTTGGAACGGAGACGATCGGTTCGATCATCTGTCCTGCATCACTCAATGGCGTGGTCGGTATCAAACCCACGGTGGGCTTGCTCAGTCGCAGTGGCATGGTTCCCGTGACCTACAAACTCGATACGCCGGGGCCGATGGCTCGCACAGTTCGTGATGCTGCATTGTTGTTGAACGCCATGCGTGGCAGCGATCCAACTGACCCGATCAACAAGCCATCTGTCATTGATGCAACGGATTACACCGCTTTACTGCGCACTGATGCACTGGCGGGACGCCGTATCGGCTTTCCATTGAAGTTCGGCACCAGCGCCGAGGGGCTTGAAAGCGATCCGCAATTTTCCAGGGCTCTGGAAGTGATGCAGGCTGCCGGCGCCATCCTGATTCCCGTGGAACTTACCGATCCGTTATCGGAGCAGGTAGATGAGGCGCTATGGATGGGTATCAAGCGTGATTTGCCGAGGTATCTGGCAACACGTACCGCAATGTCTGCTCCCACGCTGGACGCAATCGTGCGCTTTAACGAGGCCACGCCAGGTGATCCGGCTTACGGGCAAAGCGTCCTGAGCGCGGCCAACAGCATCGATTTCGATGAGCGCACTTACAATGCGCTATGGCAAAAAATCCGCCATGAAAACGCTTCTGTCATCGACGACTTGCTGAACACCCATCAACTCGACGCCTTGGTGCTGGATGTCGGCTCCCCCGGTTTGAATGTCATCCCGTTGGCAGGCTACCCCGGCATCATGATGCCGTCGGGAGTGGACGCAGACGGCGTACCGACCTCGGTGTTCTTCTACGGCGCTCCATGGAGTGAAGCCAAGCTTCTGGCACTGGCTTACGGCTATGAACAAGCCGCACACGCGCGGCAGACCCCTGCTTTCAAACCGTAGACATTCACTCGGCAAAGACCACCTCAAGCCGGCCCTCTCTTCGCGATCGGGGGGCCGACTTGACGACGATTTGTACATCGCGGCCGAGCAACAACAAACACTCCATCATCTTGGATTCGCTGATCCCGCGAAACTTGCCTCGCAGCATTTCAGAAAGCTTGGGTTGTGAAAGCCCCAGAATTTCTGAAGCCTGAATCTGGGTCAAATGGCGAGCCTTGATGATTTCCCCAATTTTTGCCGCCAACTGCGACTTGACTCGCATTTCATTGGAGTGGGGTATACCAAGGTCTTCGTAAACGTTGCCGCTGCTCTCTTCGATTTCAATCATTTTCCAATCCTTTCGCGTGATCCTGAGCTGCTTGTAGCCTTTTTCTGATCAAGTCGATATCGCACTGCGCAGTTTTAATGCCTGAAACCGACTTTTTCTGAAAACAGTGCAGAACGTAGATAGCGCTCCTGAAGCGAACGGTATAAACGGCGCGGTAAGTGTTCGTATCGAAGTCCTCAATCAACTCAAGGACCCCGGCACCTCCAAAGCTCTTGAGATGCTTGGCGTCTGGATGCCTCTTGCCGTTTTGCGCTAAATCGAGAGCGTGACCAAAAACATCCTGTAAATCTGCGGGTAACTGCTTGAGGTCCTTTTTGCTGCTGTAACCCACAGGAGTGGCTTCCTTGTACTCATGCGAAAATATACCTATATGGGAATAAACGTCAATCGTTGCCTTTACTCACTCCACCATTGCAAAATCCGCTCGCCCAACCGGATTCGGCGTAGACCCTCTCAGATTCATCCCACGCCCTGGTGCAAAACCGGGGAAAAACACCAAACCTTCCGATTCAAACCGGTAAGCCAAGGCCAACCGAGTGACATCCAGCACGTCCTGTTGCGCTTCGAAGCGCTGTATGGCTTCGACAGAAACCGACGCTTCCCGCGACAACTCTTCCACGCTCCAGCCCAGCATTGCTCGGGCCTGGGCGCAGTGGGTAGGGGTGAATTGGAAAAGGGCGATACGTTCCAGGGTGATTTTCATCGCTTGAGAGGCCATGGGTATTCTCCGGGCTCGAGAGTGTTGATCCAAAATGTACTGTGTTTTTGTACAGTTGTTTTGAGCCCGAATCAAATCGAATTTTCAGTTCACACGCTTCCACCTGACAGGTGGCAAGCGTCAGCGTGGTGAACAAACCACAGGTTGCTCATCGGCGCTGATCTTCAACTGCGCCGAAGCAGCCAGCAATTTCTTCAGCCGCGTGCACAAGGGTAAAAAAATTACCCCGCTGGCTAAACCTCCGTCGCCCGTTATTGAAGACGATGGGAGCGATGAGCTTGCCGAACAGTGGCTGGTCCATGCGACCACCGTGCAACGCAAACACGTGCTGTATGTCATCCATGTGCAGACCCGTTATTGCATGATTTTCGCCGACGCGAAAAAGGCGGATGTCGACGGGTTCCTTAGGCGTTTCGTCGACCGTTGGATAGAGGGCCTGATCCGTCATGCCGGGCAACATGACATGCTTCGCTGGGTTGACGCCGAGCAGATGATGGAGGGTTTCGAGGAGAGTTGCCGCGATTACGCGTTTTACAAACGCGGCCATCGAGGTGCGCAAAAGCATATCAATGAGATCGCCTGGGTTTTCGAGGATTGCGCCGCCCAATGGGGGACTTTGCCCACTGACGAGTTTTCTGCCGGACGCTTCGATGGCGATATGAACGACACGCTTCGAGGGAGCAAAGGGCACAAGGACTATTACTACCCGGATGAGGAAATGATGGCTCACTGGTTGCGCCGGTACGCTGGCCTTGATGAGCCCAGCGTTCAAGCCGCACTTGAACGGCGCATGGAAGTGAATCGGGAAATCTGGGAATTTGAGCGGCAACAGGCGCATGACGCTCAGTATTGAATTACTGTCCGGTCAACCCCGGCGCCTCCCGCACTAGAAAGTGATCCAGATTTTCGATGCTGGCGCTGAATACCCCGAACGTCTGCTCGGGGTTTTTCTTGCTCGGTACCTGCTTCAACTCCGGCGTCACGCCATAAAAGAAGCAATACAACGCCTGCCCACTTTCGATGGCGTGCTTGATCTCCTCCAGGAACGCCTTGCGCTTGCGGTAGGTGTCGATGAGCTTCTTGCTCAGGTAAACATTGACCGAGTAAGGCTTCTTCTCGAACCAGACCTTCTTCTCGAAATCGATGCGAAAGCTCTGGGTGTAGTCCTTGATCTGCTTGACCTTGCCCCAGTAAATCAGCCCTTTGTTGTCTTGCAGGTATTCGATTTTCTTGAAGAACGAAGCGTAGGGCGCGGTATGTTCGCCAATCTTCAGCGGCATGCGCTTGAGCAAATCCTTGTCGTCGAAGTTCGATACGAAACATTCCACCGGGTGGGCGAAAACGCTGGTCTTGTCCGGGGCCGAGTCGCGGCTCGGCTGCTCGACGCCAGCGACGGCCGAAGACGTTGAAGGCTCATCAGGCTGAGTACCGGCGGACGCCGCAGCACTGGACGGCTTACGCACATACGCACGCCGGGTCAGTAACAATTCAGACGGGAAATTTTCCTCTCGACTGTCATCCGTTTCCGCTTCTTCCACACCCAACGCCGGCGTCTTCAGACTCACATAAGGACAACCCTCGACATGCCGCGTGCTCGGCAAATTCTTGAAGTGCGGCGTGCGTACGTAATTCACGTTCTTGGCGTTAAACGTGCCCAACTCGTTCGCTACATCGAAGGCGAGGCGGCAAGCATTGTTGGGGCATTGGAAATGCTCCTTCGCGGAATCGAAGGCCATGGTTTCGTCGAAATTCAGATCGCGCACGTCATAGATCGACAGCTTTTCGTCGAGGCTGAGGCAGTAGGCGAGGTCGAATTTCATGGGGCTTGGATCCGTGGAAGCAGGGTGACGTATTAATAGCGGGAGGCGGGGCGTGTTGCACTCATTGTTTTCATTCTCAATCCAATCGCTCACCCTGTTTCATTGGTTGGTACAAGTTCCTATGAAGTACTCCAATCCCGCAGGAAATCTAACGCCTAAAATTTCGGACAGCGCCATTACTTGAGACTCGTTCAAAAGTAACTCTCCCGGTTCCATTTCAGCGAGGGGCTTTGATTCAACGAGTTGAGCGACTTTTTCATTGAGTTCAATGCCATCGATGTCCAGTTCGAATTGTAAAGAATCGTCCTTCTTCTCGTCCGGATAAAAGCCAGTGATTGATAGGTAGCGCATGTGTTATTCCTTAATTTCTTGTGGTTTTCCTACCCGGTTTCGCTGGTTTTGTTTGCTTGCCGGTAGTGTGGTTATATTCACCAAGGTGAATCCCCAATTTGTCGAACTTTTCTACGGCATTACTTTTGTAGTCCCATTCATAAATTCGTCCCTTACGGTCAACCCAACGGGCGCGTTTCTTTCCACCTCCTTGAACAGATGACTTTGATTTTACTCGGACTGCATCGGGGAAAGCGGGTAGCGTTTTCGGGTGGTCATAATACGAATGATCTCCCATTTGGCTAATAACAATATAAACGGGCTTCACCAAAGCCCCCACCGGAAACACAAGAATAAAATCCTTGTACTCAGGCGGATAAATCGGATTGACGATGATGCCGTCAGCCTGTTTCGTCGGTGGGTAAACCCAGATATGTGGCGCTTGCGGGGCGGCTTCCAGCTTGGGGATGCCGAGAATGTCCGAGCCGTCTTCGGCGGGCGTCCAGATCAGTTCGATGCCTTCCCCAAGATCGGCAACGTACTGGCTACCGCGCAAATCCACCTGCACGACATCGACCATTTCCCAATCGCGGTTCTTGCCGGTGTAAAAACCGTAACCCTTGAGGCTGCCGTCATCTTGCTGCTCGATGTTCAGGCGAACCCGCGTGCGGGCCTGTTCGAGAGCGCGCAGTTGGTCTTCGCTGTAGAGAGCGCTGTCGCCGAGAGTGGGTGCCCAGAACAGTGCGACCACGCCGGTCAACGCCGCCGTTGTCGCCGCGCCAAGCGCTCCCCCGGCGCCTATGACCGAGGCCATGAGCGCGGGGGCACGAAGTGCCAGTTGACCAATGCCCAGCGCAACCGTCGAGCCGCTGATGGTCTGCAAATCAAGCAGACCGTCGTCATCAACCTCCCTGGCACCCAGCAAGACGATGTCGCCATAGTCTTCAAGGCTGTCAGTCGGCACCATTCCTGAAGGATTGGAGTAGTTGATGACCGCGTCCGGCAACTTGCAGGATTTGGCGAACACGCATCCGACGCGGGGCACTTCATTTTTTATCGGAACCACCCCGAGCCGATTTTCAAATGCATGCTGTCGGGCGAGCATCGCCTCGTAGGCCGACTGCCGGGCCTCGCGCTCGGCCAGTTCGCTGGGCGTCATCAAGCGATAGGTAACGTGATGCCCGTCACCCGAGGGCGGGTTTTTAACCTGGGGAATGTCCTTGTTGCCAGCCACTGACTGTCCTTGTGCGTTCGTGCATCGGTGGCCCTAGGGCAGGGCTGCGCGACGTTAACGAACCAGAGGGACTGTGGCAGTAGGATGTTTCTGGGATGACGGCAGGAATTGTCTGTGTTCGTGCTCGGTTACTCAGGTTTCAACCGTTTCACCTTTGTATAAAGCAAAGCTGTGAACTCATCCCGATCACTCGAATGATGACAACGTCGATGACAGTTTGGGCATAACGCAACAGCATTGCTTGGGCGATCTGAACCTTCTTGTGCCAAATGCTTAACGTGATGAACCTCAAGGAACGGCATGCCCGACTTCTCAAATGGAGCCGGCTCGCCACATCCTTCGCACTTACCTTCAGCCTGCTGGCGAACCCACGCTCTTACTACCGGATCGCGTAAAAAAGACTTTCCACTGGAATGAGTCTGCGCGGGTTTCTCAATTCCCTTCGGCACCACTTTAATCGGTTGTCGCTCAAGCTTTGCAGCTCGCCGCTCCAGCGTTGCCTCGTCGGCTGTCGGGGCAAAGTCTTCAGGGGTTACAGGGCCAGGAGCATTGAGTGCTTCGCGAATGCTCTTCGCAACATTGGCACCGACATTTTTGGCAGGCTTGTATCCCTTGATAGGTTTTCGACCCAGCTCGACCATAACCGTAGAAATGTTCTGCATCCGAAACTCAACAGAACCTTTGGTGCGACCAACCAAAGCACCCTCGCGCAGGACGCGATTTTCATGAGCTTTGTTGATCGCCTGACCATTCTGCTCGCGAGAAAGCATGCTGAGGTAGGCATCGACCGCAGCCTGAATCTCTGCCTCACTCCAATCGCCTTTGCTTTTTTCCGTATCCATACAATCGCCGAGGGTTAAATACCCTCGGACGATACTGAGTGGCCACTACAACTGTCTACGAAATTTCCTACAGAAAATAGAAACGGATCTCGCATGATCCTACAGACACATCGCTAACCCATCGAGTGCTTTGACGACTGAAATATTTGCGCAACCCTTCGCCACCATGGTTTTGCCACCTTAACGCGTCGTTGGGTCTGATCGCTCAACAGATACGGCATATCCCGAAGTCGAATCCAACCTTCATCCTGCCAATGGAGCAAACTCAATGACATCTGCGGCCAATCCAACAAACTCAGCATCGGCCGATCCGAACTTTCAGGTTGCTTCGCATCGCGTAACGCCGATACCACCTGATGAGTCAACCACTCACGCAACAAGCGATTCCCTGGAACGTAGTGATAAACCAGCAGCGCATAAACGCCAGATTCACTCAGCATCAGCTGTTTTTCTGGTTGCCGGAAATACTCAATACATAGAACGCGTCGCTGATCCTTGTCCAGCTTGTTGACCATACGATCACTCAAATGGACACCCATCAATCGACCGATATCGCGGGCACAGAACCATGGCTGGTTTTCAAGGAGTAGAGCGTGAAGGAAAAGGTTATGGCGGGTGAAAACTGTCGGAGTGTAGGTATCAGGTATTACGGATCGGTGTTGAGTTCCTGCAGGCATAGCCATTACCTCTACGTAGGTAGGTGAAGGGGGGCCGGAACCCGACGTAGAGGACTTAAGAAATCCCAACAGGCTCTTTCTCTCACAAGGGTCCGCATATAAGGCTGATACCAGCATGCGTTCAGTGTGAGCAAGTAGCTTCTACGTTGGGCGTTTCTTAGGCACCTGCAATGGAGCTTAGAAGTGCTTTGATCGTCTATCAATAAGGAAGGGGCTGGATTTGCTGTAGGAGGTTTAGCTGCTACTGAGATTGCGAGTAGGCGTTTTCCTACCCAACAAAAAGCCCCGATCAGATCGGGGCTTTTTGATTTATTGATTTGCCGATTCAACTCGTCAAATCGCGGCTAGCTCAGGAATCAATCCCAGCTCAACGCCCCACCCGTCTGATACTCAATAACCCGCGTCTCAAAGAAATTCTTCTCTTTCTTCAAGTCCATGATCTCGCTCATCCAAGGGAACGGGTTAGTCGTCCCTGGGTACTCTTCCTTCAAGCCGATCTGCGACAGGCGACGGTTGGCGATGAACTTGAGGTAGTCCTCCATCATCGCCGCGTTCATGCCCAGTACGCCGCGAGGCATGGTGTCGCGGGCGTATTCGATTTCCAGTTGGGTGCCTTGCAGGATCATTTGCGAGGCTTCTTCCTTCATTTCGGCGTCCCACAGGTGTGGGTTTTCGATTTTGATCTGGTTGATCACGTCGATGCCGAAGTTCAGGTGCATGGATTCGTCGCGCAGGATGTATTGGAACTGCTCGGCGACGCCGGTCATTTTGTTGCGGCGGCCCATGGAGAGGATCTGGGTGAAGCCGCAATAGAAGAAGATGCCTTCCAGTACGCAGTAGTAGGCGATCAGGTTGCGCAGCAGTTCTTTGTCGGTTTCGACGGTGCCGGTTTCGAACTTCGGATCGGAGATCGAACGGGTGTACTTCAGGCCCCAGGTGGCTTTTTTCGCGACCGATGGGATCTCGTGGTACATGTTGAAGATTTCGCCTTCATCCATGGCCAGCGATTCGATGCAGTACTGGTAGGCGTGGGTGTGGATCGCCTCTTCGAAGGCCTGGCGCAGGATGTACTGGCGGCATTCCGGGTTGGTGATCAGGCGGTACACGGCCAGGACCAGGTTGTTGGCAACCAGGGAGTCGGCGGTGGAGAAGAAGCCGAGGTTGCGCATCACGATACGGCGCTCGTCGTCGGTCAGGCCTTCCGGGTTTTTCCAGAGGGCGATGTCGGCGGTCATGTTGACTTCTTGCGGCATCCAGTGGTTTGCGCAGCCGTCGAGGTACTTCTGCCAGGCCCAGTCGTACTTGAAGGGTACGAGTTGGTTGAGGTCGGCGCGGCAGTTGATCATGCGCTTTTCGTCAACGGCGACACGAGCGGAGGCGCCTTCGAGTTCGGCGAGGCCTTCGGCGACGTCGAGGGAATCCAGGGCAGCCTTGGCGCGGGCCACGGCGGCGGAGTCACTGGCGGTCACGGCGCGGGCTTCCAGCGCGGCGGCACCGCCGGCGCTGTCGAGACGGTCCATGTTGGCTTCGGTGGCGTGGCCAGCGTTAGCGCTCTTGACTGCTACTTCCGTGTCTTCTTTGTCGAATTCGTCCCAGCTCAGCATGACGTGTCGTCTCCTGCGTGAGGGCCAGATTGCCCGTGTGAAATGGATGAGTCGGTATTTCACACGGCCGTACTGGCCGCGTTGGATCTAAAGGAATCGTTTTTTGCACTCGCCAAGGCAGGCAATAAAACAGAATTTTGTACGGGGTTCCGAGAGCCTCTGATGGGCGCAATCAGCATCGAATGCTGTTGCGGGGCTTCAGACTGGCTATTGATCCCTGTAAGGGGATATTGCAGGCCCGTTTAAGGCGGCATTATAGGGAAATTTTCACGGGCGTGGTGGGGCGAATCCGCGCATGGAGCGGTCGAGAAGCAGGGTTTTTCGGTCGGAGCGAGGGTTTACAGGGCTTTGGCTGAGATTGGCGATGGCAAAATTTTTTTTGGCAAATTTGAGTTTGCTCAAAAAGTAATCAAAAAAAGGCTTTTTTCACTACATCTTGTGTTTCTGGATGCTTTTCGAGAGTTCCAAACACAACTGAGCCCGACCGAAGCCGGGCTGGAATCGACCTTCAGCAATCGCTGAAATGATCCGATTCGGTGCAGTTACTCAGCCGCTGGAGCAGCCATTGCCCATGACGCTGTAACGCAAGATATGCCGTTGGCCTTTGGAGTCGTCATATTCCATTTTCATCGGGACAACTTCACACACATTGGGGACTTCGCTCATGGAAACAACTTTGGCGATGTCCAGGTGCATCGAGTAAGTGTATTCCTCGATAGCCGGTTGTTGCTGCGCGACATCAGTCTGAACCTCGTCTGCCATGGCGGTTGCGCACAGACTGCTGAGGGCCAGAACCAATAAAGCTTTCATTTAAGTTTTACCTTTCTTGAGGCGAGAGGGGGCACGCAATCTTTTTGGGATTGCGTGTGAATCTTTACAACTTGGGTTTGGGTTAACTGCCTTCGTGGGGGCTGTAACGTGGTTAACTCAGGTTGCCGGGTTGGCGAGGTGGATTTTAGGCGTGGGGGTTTCGTTCATATAGCCGTGCTTTTGATAAACACTTTTGACAGTTTTCGTAACAATCCTTCGAAACCTTTGTGTACGGCTATGCAGGAGCCGGCTTGTTGGCGAAATTGGCGACGCGGTGTGTCAGGCATAGCGTCATCGCTGGCAAGCCAGCTCCCACAGGTTATGGGGAACCTAGCTCGTTTGGAGTAGGACGAATTACCTCTGGCTTGGCAGGCTGAGTCGCTATTCACGACATTTTGTGTGGGCTTGTTACTACCATCGTCGAATGGTTCTATAGGCCCGGCCCGGGCTACAACGGTGCCATACAAAAACAACTATTCCACCGAGGTAAGAAAGATGAGTGCGGCTTCCCTGTATCCCGTTCGTCCCGAGGTTCTGGCCAATACGTTGACCGACGAGGCGACCTACAAGGCCATGTACCAGCAGTCGGTCGTCAACCCGGACGGCTTCTGGCGCGAGCAAGCCAAGCGCCTCGACTGGATCAAGCCTTTCACCACGGTGAAGCAGACTTCCTTCGACGATCACCATGTCGACATCAAGTGGTTCGCCGACGGTACCCTGAACGTTTCCTACAACTGCCTCGACCGCCATCTGGCCGAGCGCGGCGATCAAGTGGCGATCATTTGGGAGGGCGATGATCCTTCCGAAAGCCGCAACATCACCTACCGCGAACTGCACGAGCAAGTCTGCAAATTCGCCAACGCCCTGCGCGGCCAGGATGTCCATCGCGGCGACGTGGTGACGATCTATATGCCGATGATCCCTGAAGCCGTGGTCGCCATGCTGGCCTGCACCCGGATCGGTGCGATTCACTCGGTAGTGTTCGGTGGTTTCTCGCCTGAAGCCCTGGCCGGTCGCATCATCGACTGCCGCTCGAAAGTGGTGATCACCGCCGACGAAGGCATTCGTGCCGGCAAGAAAATCCCGCTCAAGGCCAACGTCGACGACGCCCTGACCAACCCGGAAACCAGCAGCATCCAGAAAGTCATCGTGTGCCAGCGCACCGGTGGCGACATCAAGTGGAACCAGCATCGCGACATCTGGTACGAAGACCTGATGAAAGTGGCCGGCACCGTTTGCGCGCCGAAAGAGATGGGCGCTGAAGAAGCGCTGTTCATCCTCTACACCTCGGGTTCCACCGGCAAGCCAAAGGGCGTGCAGCACACCACCGGCGGCTACTTGTTGTACGCGGCCATGACCCACGAGCGCGTGTTCGACTATCGCCCGGGCGAAATCTACTGGTGCACCGCCGACGTCGGCTGGGTCACCGGCCACAGTTACATCGTCTACGGCCCGCTGGCCAATGGCGCGACCACGTTGCTGTTCGAAGGCGTGCCGAACTATCCGGACATCACCCGGGTGGCGAAGATCGTCGACAAGCACAAGGTCAACATTCTCTACACCGCACCGACCGCGATCCGCGCGATGATGGCGTCGGGCACCGCCGCCGTGGAAGGCGCCGATGGCAGTAGCCTGCGCTTGCTCGGTTCGGTGGGCGAGCCGATCAACCCGGAAGCCTGGGACTGGTACTACAAGAATGTCGGCAAGTCCCGTTGCCCGATCGTCGATACCTGGTGGCAGACCGAAACCGGCGGCAACATGATGAGCCCGCTGCCGGGCGCTCACGCACTCAAGCCGGGTTCGGCGGCGCGTCCGTTCTTCGGTGTGGTGCCGGCTTTGGTGGATAACCTGGGCAACATCATCGAAGGCGAGGCCGAGGGCAACCTGGTGATTCTCGATTCGTGGCCAGGCCAGGCGCGCACGCTGTATGGCGATCACGACCGCTTCGTCGACACCTACTTCAAGACTTTCCGTGGCATGTACTTCACCGGTGACGGCGCGCGTCGCGATGCCGATGGTTACTACTGGATCACCGGTCGCGTCGACGACGTACTCAACGTCTCCGGCCACCGCATGGGCACCGCCGAGATCGAAAGCGCGATGGTCGCCCACCCGAAAGTCGCCGAAGCCGCTGTGGTCGGTGTGCCGCACGACATCAAGGGGCAGGGCATCTATGTCTATGTCACCTTGAAAAACGGCGAAGAGCCGAGCGAGCAACTGCGTCTGGAGCTGAAAAACTGGGTGCGCAAGGAGATCGGTCCGATCGCTTCGCCGGATGTCATCCAGTGGGCGCCAGGCCTGCCGAAAACCCGTTCGGGCAAGATCATGCGGCGGATTCTGCGCAAGATTGCCACCGCTGAGTACGATGGTCTGGGGGATATCTCGACCCTGGCGGATCCGGGTGTGGTGCAGCATTTGATTGATACGCACAAGACGATGAACGTCGCTTAACCCGCCGTTCCTGAGTCACCGAAGCCCCGCCCGGCATTGCCTGGCGGGGCTTTTTCGTATCGATCGTTCCTACGCTCTGCGTGGGAATGCCGCCATGGACGCTCCGCGTCCGCCGTTGACCTTGTGACGCAGAGCGTCACGGGATGCATTCCCACGCGGAGCGTGGGAACGATCGACGGAGGAGCCAATAATTATCGGTTTCGTCTGTAGGGTGTTTCCCTATGTTACCCGTCACCGTTCAAGTAACTGAATGTGTAACCGTGCGTCCAATAACGAGGCATTGGGAAACGCAAAGCCTCGTTTCAACACCTCTGAATCGGTCATAAAAAATAAGACCCAACGCTACACTTGCCGGATTAGAAGGCTTTGCCAATAATAGGCCCGCAATTTGCAGCATGGATCGGTTCACTGTCTTTTGCATCTGCATGAATTTGCAGGGCTGTCAACGTGCCCAAGCGGCTTTCTCGGTGCTTCTGTAATTAGTTGTCGCATTGAAGAAATATCGGCTTCGGGCCTGTCGTTAGAATGCCGATCACTCGCTCGTCGTTGCTGGTGTTGATTTTCAACATCGGCTTCTCAGGACGCAGCACTGTTTTGCGGTTCCACTCATTCGCATATTGGGCTGTCGCTCACTCTGCCGTTTTAGCCCTTTACCGATGGAGTCCCAACATGAAGAAACTCGTGCTGCTTGGCGCCCTGGCATTTGCCAGCGTGCTGTCCCTGCCAACCTTCGCCGATGAAAAGCCTGTGAAAATCGGTATTGAAGCGGCTTACCCTCCGTTCGCTTCGAAAGCACCGGATGGCAGCATCGTTGGTTTTGACTACGACATCGGCAACGCCCTCTGCGAAGAGATGAAGGTCAAGTGCGTGTGGGTCGAGCAAGAGTTCGACGGTCTGATCCCGGCACTCAAGGTGCGCAAGATCGACGCGATCCTGTCGTCGATGTCGATCACTGAAGACCGCAAGAAATCCGTGGATTTCACCAACAAGTACTACAACACCCCGGCTCGCCTGGTAATGAAGGCCGGCACTCAGGTCAGCGACAACCTGAGCGAGCTCAAGGGCAAGAACATCGGCGTGCAACGTGGTTCCATCCACGAGCGTTTCGCCCGCGAAGTCCTGGCCCCGCTGGGTGCCGAGATCAAGCCTTACGGTTCGCAGAACGAAATTTACCTCGACGTAGCCGCCGGCCGCCTCGACGGCACCGTGGCAGACGCTACGCTGCTGGATGACGGTTTCCTGAAAACCGACGCCGGTAAAGGCTTCGCGTTCGTCGGTCCGGCGTTCACCGACGTCAAATACTTCGGCGACGGCGTAGGCATCGCGGTTCGCAAGGGTGACGCACTGAAAGACAAGATCAACACCGCGATCACTGCCATTCGCGAGAACGGCAAGTACAAGCAAATCCAGGACAAATACTTCGCCTTCGATATCTACGGCAAGTAATACGTCCCGGCGACAAGTCCGAAATGGCGCAAGCAACAGGATCTCTGAGGTTTGCGCCATTTTTTCATCCCAACTTTCGAGGACCTGAATCATGTTGAAAGGCTACGGGGCTGTCATCCTCGATGGCGCTTGGCTGACGCTTCAGCTCGCCTTGTCATCCATGGCCCTGGCCATTGTCCTGGGCCTGATCGGCGTGGCACTGCGTCTGTCGCCGGTTCGCTGGCTGGCCTGGCTGGGCGATCTGTACTCCACCGTGATTCGCGGCATTCCCGACCTGGTGTTGATCCTCCTGATTTTCTACGGCGGTCAGGATTTGCTCAACCGCGTCGCGCCAATGCTCGGATACGACGACTACATCGACCTGAACCCGTTGGCCGCCGGTATCGGCACCCTGGGTTTCATCTTCGGCGCGTACCTGTCGGAAACGTTCCGCGGTGCGTTCATGGCGATCCCCAAGGGGCAGGCTGAAGCGGGCATGGCTTATGGCATGAGCAGTTTTCAGGTGTTCTTCCGGGTGTTGGTACCTCAGATGATTCGCCTGGCGATTCCAGGCTTCACCAACAACTGGCTGGTACTGACCAAGGCCACGGCACTGATTTCGGTGGTGGGTCTGCAAGACATGATGTTCAAGGCCAAGCAGGCGGCAGACGCCACCCGCGAACCTTTCACCTTCTTCCTCGCAGTGGCGGCGATGTACCTGGTGATCACCAGTGTTTCGTTGCTGGCATTGCGTCACCTCGAGAAGCGCTACTCGGTAGGCGTAAGGGCGGCTGAGCTATGATCTTCGACTACAACGTCATTTGGGAGGCCTTGCCGCTGTACTTCGGTGGCCTGGTAACCACCCTCAAACTGCTCGCGCTGTCGCTGTTCTTCGGCCTGCTGTGTGCGTTGCCGCTGGGCCTGATGCGCGTCTCGAAGAACCCGGTCGTCAACATGACAGCCTGGCTCTACACCTACGTGATTCGCGGCACGCCGATGCTGGTGCAGTTGTTCCTGATCTACTACGGTCTGGCGCAGTTCGAAGCGGTACGCGAAAGCTTCCTCTGGCCATGGCTATCGAGCGCAACGTTCTGTGCGTGTCTGGCGTTCGCGATCAACACCAGCGCCTACACCGCGGAAATCATCGCCGGCAGCTTGCGCGCCACGCCGAACGGCGAGATCGAAGCGGCCAAGGCCATGGGCATGTCGCGGTTCAAGATGTACAAGCGCATCCTGCTGCCGTCGGCCTTGCGCCGGGCGCTGCCGCAGTACAGCAACGAAGTGATCATGATGCTGCAGACCACCAGTCTGGCCTCCATCGTGACCCTGATCGACATCACCGGTGCCGCGCGCACGGTCAACGCCCAGTTCTACCTGCCGTTCGAGGCGTACATCACGGCCGGCGTGTTCTACCTGTGCCTGACCTTCATCCTGGTGAAACTGTTCAAACTGGCCGAGCGCCGCTGGCTGGGCTACCTGGCCCCGCGGAAGCACTGATATGGAACGCATCGACCATTCACTGCCGTGGAGCCATTTGGGCAGCGAGCGCCAGATTTCGGTGTTCCGTTTCGGTAATGGCGAGCGCAAGGCCTATATCCAGGCCAGCCTCCACGCCGATGAACTGCCGGGGATGCGCACCGCCTGGGCGCTGAAACAGCGCCTGGCCGAACTCGAAGCCCAGGGCCTGTTGAGCGGCGTGATCGAACTGGTGCCGGTGGCCAATCCACCGGGCCTCGGTCAGTTGCTGCAAGGCAATCATCAAGGACGTTTCGAAGCGGGCAGCGGCAAGAACTTCAATCGCGATTTCGTCGAGTTGAGCGCGCCTGTCGCCGCACAACTCGATGGCCATCTCGGTGATGATCCGCACGCCAATATCCGTTTGATCCGCCAGGCGATGGCTGATCATCTGGCCGCGCTGCCACCGGCCAGCAGCCAGTTGCAGGGCATGCAGCGCATCTTGCTCAGTCATGCGTGCACCGCGGATGTGGTGCTGGACCTGCATTGCGATACCGACGCGGCGTTGCACATGTACGCCTTGCCGCAGCATTGGCCGCAGTGGCGTTCGCTGGCTGCGCATTTGAACGTGCGGGTGGGGCTGCTGGCTGAAGATTCCGGTGGCAGCTCCTTCGACGAAGCCTGTTCGCTGCCGTGGCTGCGACTGTCGCGGTTGTTCCCGGATGCGCAGATTCCTCTGGCGTGCCTGGCGACTACCCTTGAACTGGGTGGTCAGGCGGATACCGGTCGCGTCGAAACCGAGGCGTACGCCGAAGGCATTCTGGCGTTCCTCGCCGAGCAAGGGCTGATCAGCGGCGACTGGCCGAAACCTGCGCAGGAGGCTTGCGAAGGCCTGCCGTTCGAAGGCACCGAATTGTTGTTCGCACCGCACCCCGGTGTGGTGAGTTTTCTGCGTCAGCCCGGCGAATGGGTTGAGGCGGGTGATGAAATTTTTGAAGTGATCGATCCGCTGGCGGATCGGGTCAGCACGGTGTGTGCTGGTACGTCCGGGGTGCTGTTTGCCATTGAGCGGCTGCGTTATGCCCAACCCGGTTTCTGGCTGGCCAAGGTGGCGGGGCGCGAAGCGCTGCGTCACGGGCGCTTGCTCAACGACTGACTGTTTTTGTGAGAACCGACCGCATGTACAAACTTGAAGTCCAAGACCTGCATAAACGCTATGGCAGTCACGAAGTGCTCAAGGGCGTGTCCCTGAAGGCGGCGGCTGGCGATGTGATCAGCATCATCGGCTCCAGTGGCTCCGGCAAAAGTACCTTCCTGCGTTGCATCAACCTGCTGGAGCAGCCGCACGCGGGCAAGATCCTGCTTAACAACGAAGAGTTGAAGCTGGTGGCGAACAAGGACGGCGCGTTGAAAGCCGCCGACCCGAAACAGCTGCAACGCATGCGTTCGCGCCTGTCGATGGTGTTCCAGCATTTCAACCTGTGGTCGCACATGACCGCACTGGAAAACATCATGGAAGCGCCGGTGCATGTACTCGGCGTGTCGAAAGCCGAGGCCCGGGAAAAAGCCGAGCATTACCTGAACAAGGTCGGCGTGGCCCATCGTAAAGACGCTTACCCGGGCCACATGTCGGGCGGTGAGCAACAGCGCGTGGCGATTGCCCGTGCGCTGGCGATGGAACCGGAAGTGATGCTGTTCGACGAGCCGACTTCGGCGCTCGACCCGGAACTGGTGGGCGATGTGTTGAAGGTCATGCAGGCCCTGGCCCAGGAAGGCCGGACCATGGTCGTGGTGACCCACGAAATGGGCTTTGCCCGTGAAGTGTCGAACCAGTTGGTGTTCCTGCACAAAGGTGTGGTTGAAGAAAGTGGCAACCCGCGCGAAGTGCTGGTGAACCCGCAATCCGAACGTCTGCAGCAGTTCCTGTCGGGCAGCCTGAAGTAATCGGGACTGCCGTTGTGCACCGCGATAGTGCATGCTTCGCGATCCAAGGCTGGCCTCGACTCAGTGGGAGCTGGCTTGCCAGCGATAGCGGTGAGTCAGTTTGCATCTCTGGCACAGACACACCGTCATCGCTGGCAAGCCAGCTCTCACAGTTTGATCTGTGTCGGTTTCGAGATTTGCGTTCATTTACGGGCTAGCATTGGCCCATGCCTTCATCACTGTTCTTCGTTTCGGATCGCCCACCATGACTGCCCATCGAATTGGTTTCCTGATTTGGCCCAGCACTAAAGCCCTGACGCTTGCGCTGGCTGAGGAGGCCTTGCGTGTTGCTCAGCGTGTGCATCCGGACGTCGTCTACGAGCTGTCGTTCCTGCAAGCCGAACCGCCGGCCGAAGGCCAATGGCAATTGCCCGGCGAAGCCTGGACCGGCAAGCTCGAAAACTTTCAGAAATTGTTCCTGCTCGCTGACGAGCCGCCGACTACCCTGGCGCCAGCGCTCAGCAGCGCGCTCAAGCAACTGGTGCGTGCCGGTTGCGTGATTGGCGGTCTCTCGGCCGGTGTTTATCCGTTGGCGCAACTGGGTTTGCTCGATGGTTACCGCGCCGCCGTGCACTGGCGCTGGCAAGACGATTTTGCCGAGCGTTTCCCGAAGGTCATCGCCACCAGTCATTTGTTTGACTGGGATCGCGATCGCCTGACCGCGTGTGGCGGCATGTCGGTGCTTGATCTGCTGCTGGCGGTGCTGGCCCGTGACCACGGTGCTGAACTGGCCGGTGCGGTGTCGGAAGAACTGGTGGTCGAACGAATTCGCGAGGGTGGAGAACGCCAGCGCATTCCGTTGCAAAACCGCCTCGGCTCCAGCCATCCGAAGCTCACCCAGGCGGTGTTGCTGATGGAAGCCAACATCGAAGAGCCGCTGACCACCGACGAAATCGCCCAGCACGTGTGCGTGTCCCGTCGGCAGTTGGAGCGGATTTTCAAGCAATACCTCAATCGCGTACCAAGCCAGTATTACCTGGAGCTGCGCCTGAACAAGGCCCGGCAAATGTTGATGCAAACCAGCAAGTCGATCATCCAGATCGGCCTGTCGTGCGGCTTCTCCTCCGGCCCGCATTTCTCCAGCGCCTACCGCAACTTCTTTGGCGCCACGCCGCGGGAAGATCGCAACCAGCGGCGCAGCAGCAGTCCGTTCGAATTGTCGTCGGTGCCTTCAGAGCGCGGGTGACACGTTCACATCGATGCCTGGGCGATTTGTCCGGGCGCGATCGCGCTGTCACTCCTCGACCTCACTCTCGCCAGAAGAGGACGTCTCTATTTCGGCGCGGTCGACGACTCCATCAATGCCAAAAGACTCGCCGGTTCGTCGATAGTACGCGATGAATCGTTGCAGGCTTTCTTCGGAGAAGGGGTTCCCGCCGAGCTTGATTTTCCTGGCGACCCCCACAGGCAGTTCGAGAATGTCGCTGGGGATCTCACTGATCGCGTTGTCAGTAAGGTTCGCCACTTGCAACGTTGTACGAGTCAGCAGGCCCGGCGGAATTTCGCTGATACCTGTGTCATACAGCATCAGGGTCTTCAGTCTCGGCATTTGACTGATGTCGGCAGGTAGGCCCAGTGGGTTGCCGCCCAGAACCAGATGTTCGATGTTCTCCATTCCCGCCAGTGCCGCCTGCGTTTGCGAGGTCAGCGTGATCAGGCAATCGGTCAGCACCAGTGTCTTCAGCTCGCTCATATTGAATACAGGGCTGGGAACCGTGCTCAGGGCAAAGTCGCTGATGGTCAGGTTCTGCAAGTTGGGGAAGCAGCGTAAAAAGCCCTCGGGACGCGATGTCGCTTTGTTTTCGCCGTCCATTTGCAGGCGTGAGACGTGTTTGAATTGCGCGCTCAGTTGGGGCAGGTCGCCATTGATGACCTCGTCGGTGTACAGCTCATAGTGCGGTTCACCTGCCGCATTCACGCCTTCCATATCGGATTCACGACGCCAGCACTGCTCTACGGTTTCCTTGAACGCGTCGCGGGCCAAGTGTTCTTCTGTCAGCTGTGCGTTGGTAAAAGGCTGACCTGTTTGCGGATGCACGGCGGGCAGGTCTGAGGTCCATGCGGCCAGATCGTTGCGCAACGTGGTGTGCTCGGTTTCCAGGCGCGTCAGTTCAGTGCGGCCGGCCTCCAGGTTGCCGGGTTGCAGGTAGATGAAATCGCTGGCTTCCTCCCTGTCCAGAAGTGGGTATAAAGCTTGGACTCGATCGATATCAGCCGGGGCGGCCATGACACCGAAGTCCTGGAGGGTCCGTTGGAAATAGCTCTTGATCTGTTCGCGAATCGCCAATGTGAGTGGATTATTGCCAAAGTCCATGCCCTTGCTGATGCGCGAGGGGAGATTGAAAAAGGCCGGGTCAAGATCGGTTATCTGGTTGTCATTGAGGATTGCAGTGCGCAGTGACTGATGTCCCAGCAAACCTTCCGGAACGTTGCTGATACCCGTATTGGAAAGATCGATGTAGTTGAGTTCAGACATCCCCTGCAATCGGGGGGCAAGACCCAGAGGGTTGCCGTAGAGATCCAGTGTCACCAGGTTGCTGAGGGAAGAAAGTGTCGCTTGTGTATCCGGCGTCAGTACGATGCCGCAGTCGCTCAGCAGTAGTTGATTGAGCCTGGGCATGCTGGACAGCGCTGGCGGGAGTTCGCCCAGGGCAACGTTTCTGAGTTCGAGGCGGGCAAGCCCGGTGAAGTGTTGGAGGAAACCCATGATGCCTTGCGGCGCGCCGCTGTTGGTCATCGATAGCGTTGAAATGCGGCTGAAATCTGCGCTGATGGTCGGCAGTTCTCCCACGATCGGCTTGACGAAACTCAACAGATATTCGACGTCGGCAGGGTCGTCGGTAATGCTGGCAGTGATCTGCCGTCGCCAGCCTCTCTGCAGCTCATACCTGAACGCGGCACGGTTCTCCCGGTTTTCCGCCAGCTGCGCGGCGCTCAACCTGTTACCGGTTTGAGGGTCGAGGTGGGGCGCCTGATTGACCCAGTCCTGCAAATCATTGTTCAGTTGCCCGTACTCACCTTGCAGGCGGGCGAGTTCCGCATGAGCACCGGCGGGGCGGGTGTGCAGGTAATCGATGACTTCCAGCACTTCTTGCGGGTTGAGTGCCGGCCAGAGTTGGCGAACCCTGCGTACCAGATCCGGCTGGCCCGACGGGAGTTGATCGTAGCCGTCGGCGCCTCCAAGCAGGCGCATGGTCGCCGGGTCATAGGCCGGTTTGAGTATTGGATTGTCCTCCAGAATGTTGCGTAATTCGCCGCGCTCCAGCGAATGTTCGCGCAGCGCGTGTTCAAGTTTTTCGCCTTGATGGATGTTGATCTTCAGTGCGTTGCGCTCCGCGTCGGGCAGGGCATGAAGAATGGCCCGACTCAGTTCTGTTGCGCCGCTCAGGCTCAAGCCCTCGTCGTCGTAGGCTTCGTATCGACCATCTTGGCGCCGTACCAGCACTTTGCGGATGGCGGCGTCCTGTTTGCCAATGCGGGTGCGGGTGCGGGTGCGGCCGTTATAGGCGTAGTCCTGAATGTCTATACGGATTTCGGATGTCCAGCCTGGCAGGCGCTCAAGTGAATGGAGGCGCAGCAGATCGGTGTCAGGATTATCAAGCGATGGCAGATCAAGTCCTTCGTAGGCTCGCGTCAGCCGTACTTCTTGCATCGCCCAGCGGGCAAGGTCCTTGAGGCGTTTGGGTACTTCGCCGGTTTGCAGCAGTTGCAGTTCGGGGCTCGTGGCGCTATCGATCAATTCGCTCGCCACGCTCAGCGGCAGCCCCGTGGTGGTGTCGATCAGTTTTTGAATCAAGGCATTCTGGGGGCGTTCAAGAGCGCGGTATCGACTGTCGAACAGTGATGCTCGTTGTCGGGCGGCGGTCTGGGCGAGTTTCTGTCTCAATGAAGTGGCGCGTGCGTCAAGCGAGAGAGAGGGCGCATGTCGATGTTCTTCCAGAAGGGTTTTTTGCTCGCTTTCATTCAGCTGGGCAAGCACGCTTTTGAGCACGTCACCCTCGATCAAGCGACCCTCCTGGACCTCAATGCCTGAGCGTGCCGCCGTTGTGGTTTCCCAGACGATGTTGCCCCGGGCATCAAGCAGGCTGATGCCTATGCTGTCGGGCCACAGGAAATGCTCGGTGAGCAATTGCAGTTGGGTTTGGGAATCAGCCTTTGAATACTGTTCGTGACGTCCGCTGTTGAGGCGGTCGATAAACGTTTGCAGGTCCTTATCGAGGTTGAGACGCTTGAGGGTATCGGCCAGCAAGGACGGAATGGGTTCGTGCTCGACATGCATTCTGCGCAGGGTGTTCTCGTGTAAACCGCTGGCCTTGAGTGCGCGTTCGCGTTCGGCGGGAGACAGCTTTTCGCTCAGGTGACCCAAGCGCTGCAATAGGGTGTTTTTGTCCCACTCCAGTGGTCGGTCGAGTTCTGTCTGCCAGGCGCCGCTGCCGTTGTGCTTGAGCGCGGGGCTGTAGGCATCGGGGCGGCTGGGATGCTCGATACGGTAGTCGCCGGTTGGCTCCTGTCTGACGGCGAAGCGTTTGCCCTCGATGCGGGCGATGGTTTTGCCGTTGTGTTGATGCAGGCCTGACGTGTCGGGAACCGATTGCCGGGGCAGCGGCGCGGCCTGTTCATAAGGGCTCAGGTCGGGTTTCCAGTAAAGGGTCTTTCCATTGGCTGCCTGCACCGGTTTGAACCGGTCAATGAAGGCGATGACCTCTGCGGGCAGAGCCTTGCGAAACTCGCCTGCGGCAACGACCCCACCTGCGGCGAAGGCCCCCAACTGGATCAATGTCTCAACCACTGTCATCAGGTGCTCGAAGGCTTCGATGGTCTGCCCTTGCGCCCAGTCGATAATCCCTTCAAAGGCATCGTTGACCAATTGATAAGCCATGTAAGCCAGCATCAATTCGCCCACAAACGGCACAAAAGGCAGGGCGACGAAAGCGGCGAGCTGCACAATGGCGGACAGCACGCCGGTAAAGGAGTCCCAGAGTGCCCAGCGAGCCTTTTGGTCCGCCATTGCGGTAGACACCGCGATGACCCGGGCGTCGTTGAGAATTTTGTTCAACTGCGCGCGGTAGAGATGGGGCCATGGGCCGCGATGGATCGGCGTGACAGAAAATTGCAGATTGGGCCGCTCTGTCGGCGTTTCACGCCATGATGGCAGCGCTTCACCGTAGTGGCGTTGATGCCAGGTCACATGGCTCAGGCGATCGGCCAGGTTGCCAAAAAAATATCCGCGGTCTTCGTGAGCGACAAAACGACTGAAAAATTGTTGGTAATCCGGGGTGCGCAGTTGACGAGTGAGGGTTTGCATCAGCTCGGCCGTCGAGGTGTACTCCTTGATCGGGTGCTCCGGGTCATCGGGGATGTAGGCCACGACCCGTGCGACATTGCGTGCGCGTTCAAGGTTAGGTGCAAACACGACGATGCCGGTCAGCCTGGCGGACATGATCGTCAAGTCGTGGCACAGCAGGGGCTCGTTTCCAAGTTTGATACCTTGCTTGCCTTCAGCCAGCGCCTGGATCAGTTGAAAGAAGTCGTCCTGAATGTCGCCGTTCATGCGAGCCAGATGCAGCGCGGCCTTCAATGCGGCTTTCTGGCTGGCCTCGACCCTGGAGCGCAGCACAGTCGCCGCCAGCGGGTTGGAAACCCCGAGATTATCCTCCAGGTAGGTGCGGTATTGGCCGCCGATGTCCAGTTCACGGCATAACCGGGTAAAGGCCTGCACCGTGATCGTCTGCTTGAGCGCGGGCAAGGTATCGAACTGCCCGGTCGAGGACGGCTCAGTGATGAACGTCGAGTCGGGCTCGTAGGCATCCTTGTGGGTTTCCTGTTCTTCAAAGTTATGCAGTGCCGTATTCAACAGCGACACGGTCCAGGTGCGAGCGGCGCCTGACTTGATCGGAAACCAGGGAGTGGTCGCGGGAATGTACAGGCGCAAGAACGTGCCTTTGACGTCCACGTCCAGGCCGAATCGCGCTTTCAGAGCGTTTTTGAGCAGTGGTTCAGCAAAAGCGTAGGCGTCCTGCAGGTTTTCCAGTGTGCGGTCGACTCGGTTTTGTGCGGTCCAGTGCGCGGCATTCAGCCGTCCGAGTTCAGCGTGTTGCGCAGCCGGCGCCGCGCGCAAACCACTCGTCAGTATCGGGCGTGCACTCTTCAACGCCAGGCGTCTGGCCGATGAAGCGTTCCCGAGCCAGTGCGCAATCGTATGGGTGAGAGGCGGGTAGTGAGTGTCGGTGTGGGCGATATACGTTGCGTCAGCCAGGGCTGTCCGCGTTTGCTCGTCGGGTAATTGCATCTTGCTGGTCCATTAGCGCTCAAAGAGCGTCAAGGGAAACAGGCTGCATCGTTTCCGGTGCGGTACATATTTATTGCGCAGGCATTCATCTCTCGCCAAGCCTGCCGCAAATCGGCGCCAGCAGTTTAAACTGCGCCTTTGCGACCCTATATGTCGCATTGCCGTAAACCCGGGAAAATCCGGGGTTTGCGCTATAAGAAGTTGTCGCTTGGCGGCAAGGCCGGGCTGAAAACTGTCCTTACAATCCTCACCAAGCTCGCCAGTTTCAGGCGAGTGTTTTCTCTTCAGGAGACTCCGATGTCCGTTGAGCACGCTGCGGTACAACGCGCCGATTTCGATCAGGTAATGGTTCCCAACTATGCGCCTGCCGCATTCATTCCTGTGCGTGGCGCCGGTTCCCGCGTTTGGGACCAGTCCGGTCGCGAGCTGATCGACTTCGCCGGCGGGATTGCCGTGAACGTATTGGGCCATGCGCACCCGGCGCTGGTCGGTGCCTTGACCGAGCAGGCGAACAAGCTGTGGCACGTGTCCAACGTGTTCACCAATGAGCCGGCCCTGCGCCTGGCCCATAAGTTGGTCAACGCCACATTTGCCGAGCGTGCTTTTTTCTGCAACTCGGGCGCCGAAGCCAACGAGGCCGCCTTCAAGCTGGCCCGTCGTGTCGGTTTCGACCGTTTCGGCAGCGAGAAGTACGAAATCATCGCCGCGCTCAACAGCTTCCACGGCCGTACCCTGTTCACCGTTAACGTCGGTGGCCAGTCGAAGTACTCCGACGGTTTCGGTCCGAAAATCACCGGTATCACCCATGTGCCGTACAACGATTTGGCCGCGCTCAAAGCCGCCATTTCCGACAAGACTTGCGCTGTGGTGCTGGAACCGATCCAGGGCGAAAGCGGTGTGATCCCGGCCGAACTCGAATACCTGCAAGGTGCCCGCGACCTTTGCACCGCGCACAACGCGCTGCTGATCTTTGACGAAGTGCAAACCGGCATGGGCCGTACTGGCCACCTGTTCGCCTATCAGCATTACGGTGTGATTCCGGACATCCTCACCAGCGCCAAGAGCCTGGGCGGCGGGTTCCCGATCGCGGCCATGCTGACCACCGAAGACCTGGCCAAACACTTGGTTGTCGGCACCCACGGCACCACTTACGGCGGTAACCCGCTGGCTTGCGCTGTCGCGGAAGCGGTGATCGACGTGATCAACACCCCGCAAGTGCTGGCCGGCGTCAAGGCCAAGCACGACAAGTTCAAGGCACGCCTTGAACAGATCGGCGAAAAGTACGGCCTGTTCACCAAGGTCCGCGGCATGGGCCTGTTGATCGGTTGCGTGCTGAGCGATGCCTGGAAAGGCAAGGCCAAGGACATTTTCAACGCCGCTGAACAAGAAGGCCTGATGGTCCTGCAAGCCGGCCCGGACGTGGTGCGTTTCGCCCCGAGCCTGGTGGTCGAAGACGCCGATATCGATGCCGGCCTGGACCGCTTCGAACGTGCCGCGGCAAAACTGACGCAAGCCTGATAGACCCTTCGACGCCTGACGATTCAGGCGTCGACCCCGATTCTGATGCCGGACCCGCTCTTCTGTAGGAGCAAAGCTTGCTCGCGATGGCGTGTCAGTGAACACCCATGTGGCTGACACACCATCGCGAGCAAGCTTTGCTCCTACAAGGGCCCGGTTTATTTCCCTCAAGAGTTTTAATAAAAAGGAGTGACACCATGCTGGTGATGCGCCCCGCGCAAATGGCTGATCTGGGCGAGGTACAGCGTCTGGCTGCGGACAGCCCGATTGGTGTCACTTCCTTGCCGGATGACGTTGAACGCCTGAGCGACAAGATTGCCGCGAGCGAAGCCTCGTTCGCTGCCGAAGTGAGCTTCAACGGTGAAGAAAGCTATTTCTTCGTTCTCGAAGACAGTGCCACCGCAAAACTGGTCGGCTGCTCGGCCATCGTGGCTTCGGCCGGTTATTCCGAGCCGTTCTACAGCTTCCGCAACGAAACGTTCGTACACGCCTCTCGCGAGCTGAAGATCCACAACAAGATCCATGTGCTCTCGCAGTGCCACGACCTGACCGGCAACAGCTTGCTGACCAGTTTCTACGTGCAGCGTGAACTGGTGGGTTCGCCTTGGGCCGAGCTCAATTCCCGTGGCCGCTTGCTGTTTGTCGCCAGTCACCCGGAGCGTTTTGCCGATTCAGTGGTAACCGAAATCGTCGGTTACAGCGATGAAAACGGCGACTCGCCATTCTGGGACGCCATCGGTCGCAACTTCTTCGACCTCAACTACGCTGAGGCCGAGCGCTTGTGCGGCTTGAAGAGCCGTACGTTCCTCGCCGAACTGATGCCGCATTACCCGATCTATGTGCCGCTGCTGCCGGACTCCGCGCAAGAAGCGATGGGCCAGGTGCACCCACGGGCGCAGATCACCTTCGACATCCTGATGCGCGAAGGCTTCGAGACCGATCACTACATCGACATTTTCGACGGCGGCCCGACCCTGCATGCCCGCGTCTCGGGGATCCGTTCGATCGCCCAGAGCCGCGTCGTGCCGGTGAAAATCGGCGAGCCGGTCAAAGGTGTCGGTCGTCAGTACCTGGTGGCCAATGCCCAGTTGCAGGATTACCGCGCCGTGATGCTCGAGCTCGACTACGCGCCGGGCAAACCCGTGACCCTGGATCTGGAAGCGGCCGAAGCCCTGGGCGTCGGCGAAGGTGCGAGCGTGCGCCTGGTGGCGGTTTAACGCCTACCTGGCCTGAATGCTTGCAAGAAAAGCAGCGAAGTTTCACGGGTGGCGCAAGCGGCCCGTTTGAGGAGATAGCATGATCGTTCGTCCCGTACGCAGCAGCGATTTACCCGCTCTGATCGACCTGGCCCGCAGCACTGGCACCGGCCTGACCACTTTGCCGGCCAACGAAGAACGTCTGGCCCATCGTGTCGGCTGGGCCGAAAAGACGTTCCGCGGCGAAGCAGGGCGGGGCGATGCGGACTACCTGTTCGTGCTCGAAGACGACGACGGCCGCGTGGTGGGTATTTCCGCCATCGCCGGTGCCGTCGGTCTGCGCGAGCCGTGGTACAACTTCCGCGTCGGTCTGACGGTGAGCGCCTCGCAAGAGCTGAACATCTATCGTGAGATCCCGACGCTGTTCCTGGCCAACGACCTGACGGGTAACTCCGAGCTGTGCTCGCTGTTCCTGCACGCCGATTACCGCAGTGGCCTCAACGGTCGCATGCTGTCCAAGGCGCGGATGCTGTTCATCGCCGAATTCCCGCAACTGTTCGGCAACAAGATCATCGCCGAGATGCGTGGCGTTTCCGATGAAGCCGGGCGTTCGCCGTTCTGGGAAAGCCTGGGTCGACACTTCTTCAAAATGGAGTTCAGCCAGGCGGACTACCTGACCGGCGTTGGCAACAAAGCGTTCATCGCCGAACTGATGCCGAAATTCCCGCTGTACACCTGCTTCCTGTCGCCGGATGCGCGCAACGTGATCGGTCAGGTTCACCCGGACACCGAGCCTGCATTGTCGATGCTCAAGAGCGAAGGTTTCAGCTACCAGGGCTACGTCGACATCTTCGACGCCGGCCCGGCCATCGAATGCGAAACCGGCAAGATCCGCGCCGTGCGCGACAGCCAGGCGCTGGTGCTGGCCATCGGCACGCCGGGTGACGACGCCACGCCGTTCATCATTCACAACCGCAAACGCGAAGACTGTCGGATCACGGCCGCGCCGGCACGTCTGGCCGCCGGTACGCTGGTGGTCGATCCGCAGACCGCCAAACGTCTTCAACTCAACGCAGGCGATCAAGTGCGCGCCGTGGCGTTGTCCGCTGCCCGGGAGTCGAAATAATGAAGTCGCTATACATCGCAGGTGAATGGCTGGCAGGCCAGGGTGAAACCTTTGAGTCGCTCAACCCGGTGACCCAGCAAGTGCTGTGGTCGGGCAGCAGCGCCACCGTTGATCAAGTGGAATCGGCCGTGCAAGCCGCACGTCAGGCGTTCCCGGATTGGGCGCGTCGCACGTTGCAGGAACGTATCTCGGTGCTGGAAGCCTTCGCCGCTGCGTTGAAAAACAACGCCGACGAACTCGCGCGCACCATCGGTGAAGAAACCGGCAAACCGCTGTGGGAAGCCGCGACCGAAGTCACCAGCATGGTCAACAAGATCGCGATCTCGGTGCAGAGCTATCGCGAGCGCACTGGCGAAAAGAGCGGCCCGCTGGGCGATGCCACCGCTGTACTGCGTCACAAGCCACACGGCGTGGTGGCGGTGTTCGGTCCTTACAACTTCCCTGGGCACTTGCCCAATGGTCACATCGTGCCGGCGCTGCTGGCCGGTAACACGGTGCTGTTCAAGCCAAGCGAACTGACCCCTAAAGTCGCCGAACTGACGGTCAAATGCTGGATCGAGGCCGGTTTGCCGGCCGGCGTGTTGAACCTGCTGCAAGGCGCACGCGAAACCGGTATCGCCCTGGCGGCGAACCCGGGCATCGACGGGCTGTTCTTCACCGGTTCCAGCCGCACCGGCAATCACCTGCATCAGCAATTCGCCGGTCGTCCGGACAAGATTCTTGCGCTGGAAATGGGCGGCAACAACCCGCTGGTGGTTGATCAGGTCGCCGACCTCGATGCTGCGGTGTACACCATCATTCAATCGGCTTTCATTTCCGCCGGTCAACGCTGCACCTGCGCGCGCCGCTTGCTGGTGCCGCAAGGCGCATGGGGCGACTCGTTGCTGGCGCGCCTGGTGGCCGTCAGTTCGACGATTGAAGTCGGCGCATTCGATCAGCAACCGGCGCCATTCATGGGCTCGGTGGTTTCCCTCGCTGCCGCGAAAGCGTTGATGGATGCACAAGAACATCTGCTGGCCAATGGCGCCGTGGCACTGTTGGAAATGACTCAGCCACAGGCGCAGTCGGCGTTGTTGACCCCCGGCATCCTCGATGTGAGCGCTGTGGCCGATCGTCCTGACGAAGAGCTGTTTGGCCCGTTGCTGCAAGTGATCCGCTACGCTGATTTTGAAGCGGCGATCGCTGAAGCCAACGACACCGCCTACGGTCTGGCCGCCGGCCTGTTGTCGGACTCCGAAGCGCGTTACCAGCAGTTCTGGCTGGAAAGCCGCGCCGGTATCGTCAACTGGAACAAGCAACTGACCGGCGCCGCGAGCAGCGCGCCATTCGGCGGCGTCGGCGCCTCGGGCAACC
>NZ_RCNY01000025.1:0-42161 GCF_004307635.1 Pseudomonas sp. Sample_22 | reverse complement strand
TGGTAATGCCAGGTGACAACATTCAGATGACTGTTACCCTGATCAAAACCATCGCAATGGAAGACGGTCTGCGCTTCGCTATCCGTGAAGGCGGCCGTACTGTTGGTGCTGGTGTTGTAGCCAAAATCATCGAGTAATCTCTTTTTTGAGATGGCTTTGATGCTTTGAGAAAGCCCCCGCTCAGCGGGGGCTTTTTTATTGGGTTGACACCTATCTGGGGCGTCTATAGAATTGCGCCTCCTTTTAACGGGCGTATTGCGCCCGGTGGGAATAGCAGCCGGAGTCTGAAATCCAATGCAAAATCAGCAAATCCGTATCAGGTTGAAGGCTTTCGACCATCGCCTGATCGACCAATCAACCCAGGAAATCGTGGAAACCGCGAAACGTACTGGTGCTCAAGTGCGTGGTCCAATTCCACTGCCTACCCGTAAAGAGCGGTTCACCGTTCTGGTCTCCCCGCACGTCAACAAAGACGCGCGTGACCAGTACGAGATCCGTACTCATAAGCGCGTTCTGGACATCGTCCAGCCAACGGATAAAACCGTTGATGCTCTTATGAAGCTTGATCTTGCGGCCGGTGTGGAAGTGCAGATCAGCCTCGGCTAAGACTCGGTCTTAGTCGTGTAACGCTCTGAAATGGGCGGCCATAGCGGGTGAAAGCCCCGTACACTCATGAGGTTTACAACATGACTATTGGTGTAGTCGGTCGTAAATGCGGTATGACCCGTATTTTCACCGAAGAAGGTGTCTCCATTCCGGTCACGGTCATTGAGATCGAGCCGAATCGCGTCACCCAGTTCAAAACTGAAGAGACCGATGGCTATCGTGCAGTGCAAGTCACTGTCGGCGAGCGTCGCGCTTCGCGTGTAACAGCAGCTCAGGCTGGCCACTTCGCCAAGGCGAACGTTGCCGCTGGTCGTACCGTAATGGAATTCCGTCTTGAAGAAGGCGAGTACCAGGCCGGCGATCTGATCAACGCTGAAATCTTCGCCGCTGGTCAACTGGTTGATGTAACCGGTCAGTCCAAGGGTAAAGGCTTCCAGGGTACGATCAAGCGTTGGAATTTCCGCGGGCAAGATAACACCCACGGTAACTCCGTATCCCACCGCGTTCCAGGCTCTATCGGCCAGTGCCAGACTCCTGGTCGTGTATTCAAGGGCAAAAAAATGTCCGGTCATATGGGCGCTGAGCGCGTGACCGTGCAGTCCCTCGAAGTAGTGCGCGTGGACGCTGAACGCAATCTGTTGTTGGTCAAGGGCGCTGTTCCTGGCGCTACTGGCGGCAACTTGGTTGTACGTCCAGCAGCCAAGGCTCGCGGTTAAGGGGAAGCTGACATGCAATTAAATGTAAATGACGCTCAAGCGATCGAAGTTTCCGAACTGACATTTGGCGGCGAGTTCAACGAGACGCTGGTTCACCAAGCAGTCGTGGCCTACATGGCCGGCGGCCGTCAGGGTAGCAAGCAGCAAAAGACCCGTTCCGACGTTCGTGGTGGCGGTAAGCGCCCATGGCGTCAGAAAGGTACTGGCCGTGCTCGTGCCGGTACTATCCGTAGCCCAATCTGGCGTGGCGGCGGTACCACTTTCGCAGCTCGTCCACAGGATCACTCCCAGAAGCTGAACAAGAAGATGTATCGCGCAGCAATGCGTTCCATCCTTGCTGAGCTGGTGCGTACTGATCGTCTGGTCGTGGTTCAGGATTTCGCCGTTGAGACGCCGAAAACCAAAGACCTGCTGGGCAAACTGAACAACATGAGCCTGACCGACGTTCTGATCGTGTCGGACGCTGTTGATCAGAACCTGTACCTGGCTGCTCGTAACCTGCCACACGTAGATGTACGTGACGTGCAAGGTTCCGATCCAGTTAGTCTGATCGCATACGACAAGGTGTTGATCACCGTGTCGGCCGTGAAGAAATTCGAGGAGCTGCTGGGATGAACCAGGAACGCGTATTTAAAGTTCTGCTTGGCCCGCACGTTTCCGAGAAGGCTACGGTTCTGGCAGACAAGAAAGGCCAGTTCGTTTTCAAGGTTGCTACTGACGCAACCAAGCTGGAAATCAAGAAGGCCGTCGAAAGCCTGTTCAGCGTGAAAGTAGAGCGTGTTACTACCCTGAATGTTCTGGGTAAGAGCAAGCGCACTGCTCGCGGTCTGGGCAAGCGTAATGACTGGAAGAAGGCAGTTATCTCCCTTCAGCCAGGCCAAGATCTCGATTTCAGCAGCAGTGCTGAGTAAGGAAGGGGTGCATCATGGCAATCGTTAAATGCAAACCGACTTCCCCTGGCCGCCGTTTTGTGGTCAAGGTGGTCAACCAGGAGCTGCATAAAGGCGCTCCTCACGCACCGCTGCTCGAGAAGAAGTCGAAGTCTGGTGGTCGTAACAACAATGGCCGTATTACCACTCGTCACATCGGTGGTGGTCATAAGCAGCATTATCGTCTGGTCGACTTCCGTCGCAACGACAAAGATGGCATCGCTGCCACTGTCGAGCGTATCGAATACGATCCAAACCGTACTGCTCACATCGCTCTGCTGCTGTACGCAGATGGCGAGCGTCGCTACATCATCGCCCCTAAAGGCGTGAGCGCTGGCGACCAGCTGATCGCAGGTGCTCTGGCACCGATCAAGCCGGGCAACGCTCTGCAACTGCGTAACATTCCAGTTGGTAGCACCGTACACGGCATCGAATTGAAGCCAGGTAAAGGCGCGCAGATCGCTCGTTCCGCTGGTGCTTCGGCTCAGCTGATCGCTCGTGAAGGTGTCTACGTGACCCTGCGTCTGCGTTCTGGTGAGATGCGTAAAGTGCTGGCTGAGTGCCGTGCGACCCTGGGCGAAGTCTCGAACTCCGAGCACAGCCTGCGTTCGCTGGGTAAAGCTGGTGCCAAACGCTGGCGTGGCGTTCGCCCAACCGTTCGTGGTGTTGCCATGAACCCGGTTGACCACCCACATGGTGGTGGTGAAGGTCGTACCTCTGGTGGTCGTCATCCGGTATCGCCATGGGGCTTCCCGACTAAGGGCGCGAAGACTCGTGGTAATAAGCGTACCGACAAAATGATCGTCCGTCGTCGCAAGTAAATAGAGGGATACGACAGTGCCACGTTCTCTGAAAAAAGGTCCTTTTATCGATCTTCACCTACTGAAGAAGATCGAAGTGGCGGCGGAAAAGAACGATCGCAAACCAGTTAAAACCTGGTCGCGCCGTTCGATGATCCTGCCACAAATGGTCGGTCTGACCATCGCAGTACACAACGGTCGTCAACACGTCCCAGTTCTCGTTAACGAAGACATGGTCGGCCACAAACTGGGCGAGTTCGCCGGTACCCGCACTTATCGCGGGCACGTGGCAGACAAGAAAGCCAAGCGTTAAGGGGTTAGGAAATGGAAGTAGCCGCTAAGTTGTCGGGCGCTCGAATCTCCGCCCAGAAAGCCCGCTTGGTCGCCGACCAGATCCGCGGGAAGAAGGTGGGCGAAGCGCTCAACCTGTTGGCTTTCAGCAGTAAGAAAGCCGCCGAGATCATGAAGAAAGTGCTGGAGTCGGCCGTAGCCAACGCCGAGCATAACGAAGGCGCAGACGTTGATGACCTGAAGGTCAGCACCGTTTTCGTCAACGAAGGGCGTTCGCTGAAGCGCATCATGCCACGTGCCAAAGGCCGTGCTGATCGCATCGTCAAGCGGTCTTGCCATATCACTGTCAAGGTTGCTGACAAGTAACGGAGTCGAAGAGATGGGTCAGAAAGTACATCCCATTGGCATTCGCCTGGGAATCGTCAAGGAGCACACCTCCGTCTGGTACGCAGACGGTCGGACTTATGCGGACTACTTGTTCGCTGATCTGAAGGTGCGTGAGTATCTCCAAGACAAACTAAAAAGCGCGTCCGTAAGCCGTATCGATATCCATCGTCCGGCCCAAACTGCACGTATCACCATCCACACCGCTCGTCCAGGTATCGTTATCGGGAAGAAAGGTGAAGATGTTGAGAAACTGCGTCAGGACCTGACCAAGCAAATGGGTGTGCCTGTGCACATCAATATCGAAGAGATCCGCAAGCCGGAGCTCGACGGTATGCTGGTTGCGCAGAGCGTAGCTCAGCAGCTGGAGCGTCGCGTAATGTTCCGTCGCGCTATGAAGCGCGCTGTACAGAACGCCATGCGCATTGGTGCCAAAGGCATCAAAATCCAAGTGAGCGGTCGTCTCGGCGGTGCTGAAATCGCACGTACTGAATGGTATCGCGAAGGTCGTGTGCCACTGCACACCCTGCGTGCCGACATCGACTATGCCAACTACGAAGCTCACACCACTTACGGTGTGATCGGTGTAAAGGTTTGGATCTTCAAAGGCGAAGTAATTGGTGGTCGCCAAGAAGAACTGAAACCACAAGCACCAGCGCCTCGTAAAAAAGCTGCTAAGTAAGGGGTACGCCAAATGTTGCAACCAAAGCGTACGAAGTTCCGCAAGCAAATGACTGGTCACAACCGTGGCCTGGCATTGCGCGGTAGCAAAGTCAGCTTCGGCGAGTTCGCGCTGAAGTCTGTTGCTCGTGGTCGTCTCACCGCTCGTCAGATCGAGTCAGCGCGTCGTGCTCTGACCCGTCACGTAAAACGTGGCGGCAAGATCTGGATCCGTGTATTCCCGGACAAGCCGATCTCCAAAAAACCTCTCGAGGTTCGGATGGGTAAAGGTAAGGGTAACGTGGAATACTGGGTTGCCCAGATTCAGCCAGGCAAAGTCCTGTATGAAATCGAGGGTGTTTCTGAAGAGCTGGCGCGTGAGGCTTTCGCCCTGGCTGCTGCAAAGCTGCCGCTCGCCACCTCCTTTGTTAAACGGACGGTGATGTGATGAAAGCGAATGAACTTCGTGAAAAATCCGCACAGCAGCTGAACGAGCAACTGCTCGGCCTGCTGCGCGACCAGTTCAATCTGCGTATGCAGAAAGCAACTGGCCAGTTGGGGCAGTCTCATCTGCTCTCGCAAGTTAAGCGTGACATCGCTCGCGTGAAGACTGTGCTCAACCAGCAGGCAGGTAAGTAATCATGGCTGAAGCCGAAAAAACTGTCCGTACGCTGACTGGCCGTGTTGTCAGCGACAAGATGGACAAAACCATCACCGTTCTGATCGAGCGTCGCGTTAAGCACCCGATCTACGGTAAATACGTTAAGCGTTCGACTAAGCTGCACGCGCACGACGAAACCAATCAGTGCCACATCGGCGACAAAGTCACTATTCGTGAAACTCGTCCTTTGGCCAAGACCAAGTCTTGGGCGCTGGTTGATGTTCTCGAACGCGCTGTGGAAGTCTAAGGACTAGGGGTCGGAGAAATTATATGATTCAGACTCAATCCATGCTCGATGTGGCCGATAACAGCGGCGCTCGCCGTGTTATGTGCATCAAGGTGCTGGGTGGCTCCCATCGTCGTTACGCTGGTATCGGTGACATCATCAAGGTTACCGTCAAGGAAGCAATTCCTCGCGGTAAAGTGAAAAAAGGCCAAGTGATGACTGCTGTTGTAGTCCGCACTCGTCACGGCGTACGCCGTGCCGATGGCTCCATTATCCGCTTTGATGGCAACGCTGCTGTTCTTCTGAACAACAAGCAAGAGCCGATCGGCACCCGTATCTTTGGGCCAGTGACCCGTGAACTTCGTACTGAGAAGTTCATGAAGATCGTCTCGCTCGCCCCAGAAGTGCTGTAAGGAGATCCGACATGCAAAAGATTCGTCGTGACGACGAGATCATCGTGATCGCCGGCAAAGACAAAGGTAAGCGCGGTAAGGTGCTGAAGGTTCTTGCTGACAACCGTCTGGTTGTTGGTGGTCTGAACCTGGTCAAGCGCCATACCAAGCCTAACCCGATGTCGGGCGTACAAGGCGGTATCGTCGAGAAAGAAGCGCCACTGCACGCTTCCAACGTCGCCATCTTCAACGGCGAAACCAACAAGGCTGACCGCGTTGGTTTCAAAGTAGAAGACGGTAAGAAAATTCGTGTCTTCAAGTCGACCCAAAAAGCGGTTGATGCTTGAACACTGCTAGGTAGAAGACCATGGCACGACTAAAAGAGATTTACCGGAAGGAAATCGCTCCGAAACTTAAGGAAGAACTTAAGCTTTCGAACGTGATGGAAGTTCCGCGCGTTACCAAAATCACCCTGAACATGGGTCTGGGCGAAGCGATCGGCGACAAAAAAGTCATCGAGCACGCTGTTGCTGACCTGGAAAAGATCACCGGCCAGAAAGTCGTTGTGACCTACGCTCGCAAATCCATCGCTGGCTTTAAAGTCCGTGAAGGTTGGCCGATCGGCGTCAAAGTGACCCTGCGCCGTGAGCGTATGTACGAGTTCCTGGATCGTCTGCTGTCGATCTCCCTGCCTCGGGTTCGCGACTTCCGCGGCCTGAATGCCAAGTCCTTCGATGGTCGTGGTAACTACAGCATGGGCGTAAAAGAGCAGATCATCTTCCCGGAAATCGACTACGACAAGATCGATGCTCTCCGCGGTCTGGACATTACCCTGACCACCACTGCCAAGAACGATGATGAAGGCCGCGCTCTGCTGCGTGCGTTCAAATTCCCGTTCCGCAACTGATTGGAGTAGGACCATGGCCAAGATGAGCATGAAAAACCGCGAGCTGAAGCGTCAGCTCACGGTTGCCAAGTACGCCAAGAAGCGTGCAGCACTGAAAGCGATCATCGTTGATCTGAACGCAAGTCCAGAAGCGCGTTGGGAAGCTACAGTAGCCCTGCAGAAGCAGCCACGTGACGCAAGCGCCTCGCGCATGCGTAACCGCTGCCGCCTGACTGGTCGTCCGCACGGCGTTTACCGCAAGTTCGGCCTCGGCCGTAACAAACTGCGTGAAGCGGCAATGCGTGGTGACGTACCAGGTCTGGTTAAAGCCAGCTGGTAAATACTTTCAAAGTCTCGGTGTTCGGGGTCGCAAGATCCTGACCACCGGTGGCCTTGAATCTGAATCAAGCCCCTTTTGGGGCTTGATTCATTTCTGGGGTGTGTCTAGAATACCCGGCTCGCCTGAGCCCGTGTTTTATACGCTCGGAGATTCTCGGCGACACGTAGTAGCCGCAAGGCTAATTTTTCTGTATTAGGAGCGTCTAGCCCATGAGTATGCAGGACCCGTTAGCGGACATGCTAACTCGAATCCGTAATGCCCAGATGGCTGAAAAGTCCGTCGTAAGCATGCCATCTTCTACTTTGAAGGTAGCTGTTGCCAAAGTCCTGAAGGACGAAGGTTACATCGCGGGTTATCAGATCAGCAGCGAAACCAAACCACTGCTGTCTATCGAGCTTAAATATTTCGAAGGCCGTCCGGTTATCGAAGAAGTCAAGCGCGTTAGCCGTCCAGGCCTGCGTCAGTACAAGTCCGTCGAAGATCTGCCGAAAGTTCGTGGCGGTCTCGGTGTGTCTATCGTCTCCACCAACAAGGGTGTGATGACTGATCGTGCTGCGCGCGCTGCCGGTGTCGGCGGCGAAGTTCTTTGCACTGTGTTCTAAGGGGGGATAAGCATGTCTCGCGTCGCTAAGAACCCCGTTAAGCTGCCAGCCGGTGTCGAAGTAAAATTCGCAGGCCAACAGCTTTCGGTGAAGGGTGCCAAGGGCACTCTCGAACTGAACATCCATTCGTCCGTTGAGATCGTTGAAGAAGCCGGTGAGCTGCGTTTTGCTGCTCGCAATGGCGATCAACAGACTCGCGCAATGGCTGGTACCACTCGTGCGTTGGTAAACAACATGGTCCAAGGCGTAAGCCAAGGCTTCGAGCGCAAGCTCCAGCTGGTCGGTGTTGGTTACAAAGCGCAAGCTAAAGGCACAGTGCTGAACCTGGCTCTTGGCTTCTCGCACCCAGTGGATTACGAACTGCCGGAAGGCATCACCGCTGAGACTCCTAGCCAGACCGATATCCTGATCAAGGGCATCGACAAGCAGCTGGTAGGTCAAGTGGCCGCCGAGATCCGCGACTTCCGTCCACCAGAGCCGTACAAAGGCAAAGGTGTGCGCTACGCGGACGAAGTCGTCCGTCGTAAAGAAGCCAAGAAGAAGTAGGGCATAGCAAATGACCGACAAAAAAGTTACTCGACTGCGTCGCGCTCGCAAAGCACGCCTGAAAATGCACGAACTCGAAGTCGTGCGTCTCTGCGTGTTCCGCTCTTCGCAGCACATCTACGCCCAGGTCATTTCGGCCGACGGCAACAAAGTCCTGGCAAGTGCCTCGACTTTGGATAAAGAACTGCGTGATGGCGCCACTGGCAACATCGACGCGGCCACTAAGGTTGGCCAGCTGGTCGCTACGCGTGCTAAGGCCGCTGGCGTCTCGCAGGTGGCTTTCGACCGCTCTGGCTTCAAGTACCACGGCCGCGTTAAAGCGCTGGCTGATGCTGCTCGTGAAGCTGGGCTGGAGTTCTAAGTTATGTCAAATAACGACCAAAAGCGCGACGAAGGCTACATCGAGAAGCTGGTTCAAGTTAACCGCGTAGCCAAAACCGTTAAAGGCGGCCGTATCTTCACTTTCACCGCGTTGACCGTGGTTGGTGATGGTAAAGGCCGTGTTGGCTTCGGCCGTGGCAAGTCGCGTGAAGTGCCTGCTGCGATCCAGAAGGCAATGGAAGCTGCTCGCCGCAACATGATCCAGGTTGATCTGAACGGCACCACTCTGCAGTACGCAATGAAGTCCGCTCACGGCGCTTCGAAGGTGTACATGCAGCCTGCTTCTGAAGGTACCGGTATCATCGCTGGCGGCGCAATGCGTGCCGTTCTCGAAGTTGCTGGCGTTCAGAACGTTCTGGCCAAGTGCTACGGCTCGACTAACCCGGTAAACGTGGTTCACGCCACTTTCAAGGGTTTGAAAGCAATGCAGTCTCCTGAATCCATTGCCGCCAAGCGTGGCAAAAGCGTCAAGGAGATCTTCTGATCATGGCTACCGTTAAAGTTACGCTGATCAAAAGCATGACCGGCCGCATCCCTAACCACAAACTGTGTGTTAAGGGTCTGGGTCTGCGTCGCATCGGTCACACTGTAGAAGTCCAGGATACTCCCGAGAATCGCGGGATGATCAACAAGGCTTACTACATGCTGCGTGTCGAGGGTTAATCGATGAAACTCAATGATCTGAGTCCAGCGCCGGGTTCCCGTCGCGAAAAGCATCGTCCGGGCCGTGGTATCGGTAGTGGTTTGGGTAAGACTGGTGGCCGTGGTCACAAAGGTCAAACCTCCCGCTCCGGTGGCACCATTGCTCCAGGCTTTGAAGGCGGTCAACAGCCGCTGCATCGTCGCCTGCCGAAGTTCGGTTTCGTTTCCCTGAAAGCCATGGATCGCGCAGAAGTGCGTCTGTCCGAGCTGGCTAAAGTGGAAGGCGACATCGTCACCGTGCAGTCCCTGAAAGATGCCAACGTGATCAACGTCAACGTACAGCGTGTGAAAATCATGCTGTCCGGTGAAGTGACTCGCGCTGTCACTATCGGCAAGGGAATCGGCGCCACCAAAGGTGCGCGTGCGGCTATCGAAGCAGCTGGCGGCAAGTTCGAGGAATAAATGGCTAAGCAAGGTGCTCTCTCTGCGCTCGGCAAAGGCGGTATGTCTGAACTCTGGGCTCGTCTGCGTTTTCTGTTCCTGGCGATTATCGTCTACCGAATAGGCGCACACATCCCGGTTCCAGGTATCAACCCGGACCGACTCGCGGACCTGTTTCGACAGAATGAGGGGACCATTCTTAGCTTGTTCAACATGTTTTCCGGCGGCGCGCTGGAGCGGATGAGCATCTTTGCACTGGGGATCATGCCGTACATTTCGGCATCGATCATCATGCAGTTGATGACAGCCGTCAGCCCGCAGCTGGAGCAGTTGAAGAAGGAAGGTGAAGCTGGCCGTCGCAAGATCAGCCAGTACACCCGCTACCTCACCGTCGCTCTTGCTCTTGTCCAGGCCATTGGCATGTCCATCGGCCTGGCGGGGCAGGGCGTTTCGTTTACTGCTGATTTCAGCTTTCATTTCGTTGCGGTAACCACATTTGTGGCTGGTGCGATGTTCATGATGTGGCTGGGTGAGCAGATCACTGAGCGCGGTGTAGGCAACGGTATCTCGATGTTGATCTTCGCAGGTATCGTCGCCGGTCTTCCGAGAGCGATCGGGCAGTCTTTCGAGTCTGCACGTCAGGGTGATATCAATATCTTCGCCCTGGTTGCCATCGGTTTGCTGGCAGTAGCGATTATCGGTTTCGTGGTGTTCATTGAGCGTGGTCAGCGTCGTATTGCTGTTCACTACGCCAAGCGTCAGCAAGGCCGTAAGGTGTTTGCTGCGCAGACTAGCCACTTGCCGCTGAAGGTGAACATGGCCGGTGTTATTCCGGCTATTTTCGCGAGCAGCATTTTGCTGTTCCCGGCTTCGTTGGGTGCCTGGTTCGGTCAGTCTGAAGGTATGGGCTGGTTGCAGGACATCTCGCAGTCGATCGCTCCTGGTCAGCCGTTGAATATTCTGCTGTTTAGTGCAGGGATTATTTTCTTCTGCTTCTTCTATACGGCGTTGATGTTCAATCCGAAAGACGTAGCGGAAAACCTGAAGAAGTCCGGTGCCTTTATTCCGGGCATTCGTCCAGGTGAGCAGTCTGCGCGCTACATTGATGGCGTTCTGACTCGCTTGACCCTGTTCGGTGCTCTATACATGACGGCCGTGTGCCTGTTGCCCCAGTTCCTGGTGGTTGCAGCCAACGTTCCGTTCTACCTTGGCGGGACCTCGTTGCTGATCGTCGTCGTGGTTGTGATGGACTTCATGTCCCAAGTACAATCGCACCTCGTTTCGCACCAGTACGAATCCCTGATGAAGAAAGCCAACCTGAAGGGTTACGGCAGCGGCATGCTGCGCTGACCCATAAGGTTCGAGGAGTTGGTGATGAAAGTTCGTGCATCGGTGAAAAAGCTGTGCCGTAACTGCAAGATTATTCGCCGCGAAGGTGTTGTTCGAGTAATTTGCAGCGCGGAACCGCGTCACAAACAGCGCCAAGGCTGAGTGTGATTGTGCTTCAAGCCCGGTAGCTAGTGCGCTACCGGGTTGATTATTTGTTATTACAGCGATATTATCTCGCGCCCTATTTCTTGGCTTCCGGGGCGTAGGTAGCTGTCAATTGGAGTCCCACTGAATGGCCCGTATTGCAGGCGTTAACATTCCAGATAACAAGCATACTGTTATCTCGCTGACCTACATCTATGGTGTTGGTCGCACTACTGCACAGAAAATTTGTGCAGAGACTGGGGTAAACCCAGCAGCAAAGATCAAAGATCTGAGCGACGAGCAAATTGAACAGCTGCGTGGCGAAGTGGCGAAGTTCACCACTGAAGGTGACCTGCGTCGCGAAATCAACATGAAAATCAAGCGCTTGATGGACCTCGGTTGCTATCGCGGTCTGCGTCATCGTCGTGGTCTTCCAGTACGCGGTCAGCGTACCAAGACCAACGCGCGTACCCGTAAAGGTCCGCGTAAGCCGATCCGCAAGTAATCGCCCCAGCGAATCGACAGGAATTTAATCATGGCAAAACCTGCTGCTCGTCCTCGTAAAAAAGTTAAAAAGACAGTGGTTGATGGCATCGCCCACATCCATGCATCTTTTAACAACACCATCGTGACCATCACCGACCGTCAAGGTAACGCTCTTTCCTGGGCTACCTCCGGTGGTTCGGGTTTCCGCGGTTCCCGCAAGTCCACCCCGTTTGCTGCTCAAGTAGCTGCTGAACGTGCTGGTCAAGCTGCGCTGGAATACGGCCTGAAAAACCTCGACGTCAACGTCAAAGGTCCAGGTCCAGGTCGTGAATCCGCAGTCCGCGCTTTGAACGGCTGTGGCTACAAGATCGCCAGCATCACCGACGTGACGCCAATCCCGCACAACGGGTGCCGTCCGCCGAAGAAGCGCCGCGTGTAATCCAGGAGATTGTAAAGAATGGCTCGTTACATTGGTCCAAAATGCAAACTCGCTCGTCGCGAAGGCACCGATCTCTTCCTGAAGAGCGGCGTGCGCGCGATCGAATCGAAGTGCAACATTGAAGCAGCACCTGGTATCCACGGCCAACGCCGCGGTCGCCAGTCCGACTACGGCACCCAACTGCGTGAAAAGCAGAAGGTCCGTCGTATCTACGGCGTTCTCGAGCGTCAGTTCAGCGGCTACTACAAAGAAGCTGCTGGCAAGAAAGGTGCAACCGGTGAAAACCTGCTGCAACTGCTCGAATGCCGTCTGGACAACGTTGTATACCGTATGGGCTTTGGTTCGACTCGTGCCGAATCCCGTCAGCTGGTATCGCACAAGTCGATCAGCGTAAACGGTCAGACCGTTAACGTTCCGTCCTACCAGGTTCGTGCTGGTGACGTGGTTGCTGTTCGCGAGAAAGCTAAAAACCAACTTCGCATTGTCCAAGCTCTCGATCTGTGTGCCCAACGTGGCCGCGTAGAATGGGTAGAAGTAGACACTGAGAAGAAGTCGGGCGTTTTCAAGAACGTTCCAGCTCGCAGTGATCTGTCCGCCGACATCAACGAAAGCCTGATTGTCGAGCTCTACTCCAAGTAAGGGCTAGAAAATAGGTGCATCCATGCAGATTTCGGTAAATGAGTTCCTGACACCCCGCCACATTGATGTGCAGGTTGTCAGTCCAACCCGCGCCAAGATCACTCTCGAGCCTCTCGAGCGTGGTTTTGGCCACACCCTGGGCAACGCGCTGCGCCGCATCCTGTTGTCCTCAATGCCTGGCTGTGCAGTAGTCGAGGCCGAGATTGACGGTGTGCTCCACGAGTACAGCGCCATCGAAGGTGTACAGGAAGACGTAATTGAAATCCTGTTGAACCTTAAAGGTCTGGCTATCAAGCTGCACGGCCGTGACGAAGTTACGCTGACCTTGTCGAAGAAGGGTTCGGGGGTGGTTACCGCTGCCGATATTCAGCTGGATCATGATGTCGAGATCGTTAACCCCGATCACGTAATCGCTAACCTGGCGTCTAACGGCGCCCTGAACATGAAGCTCGTAGTAGCTCGTGGTCGTGGTTATGAACCAGCAGACTCGCGTCAGAGCGATGAAGACGAAAGCCGCAGCATCGGTCGCTTGCAGCTCGACTCTTCGTTCAGCCCGGTTCGCCGTATCGCATACGTGGTGGAAAACGCCCGTGTCGAGCAGCGTACCAACCTGGACAAGCTGGTTATTGATCTGGAAACCAACGGTACTCTGGATCCTGAAGAGGCAATCCGTCGCGCGGCAACCATTCTGCAACAGCAGTTGGCTGCGTTCGTCGACCTCAAAGGTGACAGTGAGCCAGTGGTTGTCGAGCAGGAAGACGAGATCGATCCGATCCTGCTTCGCCCGGTTGACGATCTGGAACTGACTGTACGTTCGGCTAACTGCCTTAAGGCGGAAAACATTTACTACATCGGCGACCTGATTCAGCGTACCGAAGTAGAACTGTTGAAGACTCCGAACCTGGGCAAGAAATCCTTGACTGAAATCAAGGACGTTCTGGCCTCCCGCGGTCTGTCCCTCGGCATGCGCCTCGACAACTGGCCGCCTGCAAGTCTTAAGAAGGACGACAAGGCGACTGCCTGATCGTCGTAATCACCGAACGTAGTGTTTGGTAAGGAATGAACCATGCGTCATCGTAAAAGTGGTCGTCACCTCAGCCGCACCAGCTCGCACCGCAAGGCCATGTTCCAAAACATGGCGGTGTCGCTGTTCGAGCACGAGCTGATCAAAACTACTCTGCCAAAAGCTAAAGAACTGCGCCGCGTTGCCGAGCCGCTGATCACTTTGGCCAAGACAGACAGCGTTGCTAACCGCCGCCTGGCTTTCGACCGTACTCGTTCGAAAGCTATCGTTGGTAAGCTCTTCAACGACCTGGGCAAGCGTTACGCTACCCGTGAGGGTGGCTACCTGCGCATCCTCAAGTGCGGTTTCCGCGCTGGCGACAACGCGCCTATGGCGTACGTCGAGTTGGTTGATCGTGCTACTGCTGGCGAAGCTGTATCCGCCGAGTAAGACGTCAGTCTGAAACAAAGAACCGGGCCTAGCGCCCGGTTTTTTGTGTCCGCTTCAAAAGCCCGCCGAGCCGCCTATAAATTGAAGAGTGATCAGGTTTCTCTATCGATTTATATCAGTCAATGAATTAGAAGATGTCATCTCGATCGTCAATACTTCCTTTCAGCCGTTTAGCCGGCAGTTCAAGACCGACAAAGGAAGAGATCGCATGAGCCAAAACAAAACGCTTACCACCGCCAGTGGCGCTCCTGTCGCCGATAACCAGAATTCCCGATCCGCCGGTCCTCGTGGCCCGCTGCTGCTCGACGATTTTCATCTGATCGAGAAGCTTGCCCACTTCAATCGTGAAAACATCCCGGAACGCCGTGTACACGCCAAAGGCTCGGGCGCTTACGGTACCTTCACCGTGACGCGTGACATCACTCAGTTCACTAGCGCCAAGCTGTTCGAGACTGTAGGTAAGCAGACTCCGACGTTTCTGCGGTTCTCAACCGTTGGTGGTGAGCGTGGTTCGGCAGACACCGAACGTGACCCCCGCGGCTTTGCCTTGAAGTTCTATACCGAAGAAGGTAACTGGGACATTGTCGGCAACAACACACCGGTGTTTTTCATTCGAGATCCGCTGAAATTCCCGGACTTTATCCACACGCAAAAGCGTCTGCCGCAGAGCAACCTCAAGAGTGCGCAGGCGATGTGGGATTTCTGGTCGCATTCTCCAGAGGCATTGCATCAGGTCACGATCCTGTTCTCAGATCGCGGCATCCCTGATGGTTACCGTCACATGCACGGCTTTGGTAGCCACACGTATAGCTTGATCAACGCCAGTGGCGAGCGTCATTGGGTCAAGTGGCACTACAAGACCCGGCAGGGCATCAAGAATCTGGCACCGGCAGATGCAGCGCGTCTGGCCGGGACTGATCCTGATTACGCTCAGCGCGACCTGTTTGAGGCCATCGAGCGCGGTGACTTTCCGAAATGGAGCGTGTGCATTCAGATCATGACGCAAGCTCAGGCTGCCGCACATTATGAAAACCCGTTTGATGTCACCAAAACGTGGTCGCAGAAAGAGTTTCCGCTGATCGAGGTCGGTGAGCTGGAACTCAATCGCAACCCGCTCAATTACTTCGCTGAGGTTGAGCAAGCCGCATTCGGTCCTAGCAATATGGTGCCGGGTGTTGGTCTGTCGCCGGATCGCATGCTGCAAGGCCGAGTATTCGCGTATGCGGATGCACATCGCTACCGTGTTGGTACCAACCACCAGCAACTGCCGGTGAACGCGCCTCGCAGTCCTGTAAACACCTATCAGCGTGATGGCTCCATGGCTTTTGGAAGCAATGGCGGTGCGGCACCGAACTACGAGCCGAACAGCTATGTGGAGGCACCTAAACAGGCGCCTCGTTATGCCGAGCCTGCGTTGGCTGTAAGCGGGGCTGCCGATCGCTATGACCATCGTGAGGACACCGACTACTACAGCCACGCCGGTGCACTTTTCCGATTGATGAGCGATGAGCAGAAAAACTTGCTGGTCAGCAACATCGCTGGAGCAATGGCAGGTGTGTCGAGTGATGTGGTCGACCGGCAGTTGCAGCATTTCTTCAAGGCCGACCCGGCGTATGGAGAAGCAATCGCAACGCTACTCAACGTACAGCTTAACGAAGTCTAAATGAGAAGCAGAACCGCCCTTATTAGGGCGGTTTTTGCGTTATTTCAGCTGGTTTTCTCAGAATATCTTCGCTTTTATTGCGTCTGCCGAGTGACGTTGCAGCCCGGTTGGTTCAAACTACAGACTTTAAAGCAGGGAGATGTAGGGCGATGCAAGGCCACCCAGACGTTATCGATTACCTCAACACGTTGCTGACCGGCGAGCTGGCCGCGCGTGATCAATATTTCGTCCACTCGCGGATGTATGAGGACTGGGGTTTCACCAAGCTCTACGAACGTATCAACCATGAAATGGAAGAAGAAGCAGGTCATGCTGATGCGCTGATGCGTCGCATCCTGATGCTCGAAGGCACACCGCGTATGCGTCCGGACGACCTCGATGTCGGCACCACCGTACCGGAAATGCTCGAAGCGGATCTGCGTCTCGAGTACAAAGTTCGCGCCGCTCTGTGCAAAGGTATCGAGCTTTGCGAGCAGCACCAGGATTACGTTAGCCGCGAAATGTTACGCATCCAGCTCAACGACACCGAAGAAGATCACACTTACTGGCTGGAGAAGCAGCTGGGTCTGATCAAGTTGATCGGTCTCGAGAACTACCTGCAATCCCACACCTGATCTCAGCGAATACAAAAAAGCCCCTGTCACCGATAAAGTGACAGGGGCTTTTTCATTGCGTCAGGTCAGGCGCGATCACGCTCCAGCAGCGGCTTGAGGTAGTAACCCGTGTGAGACTGCTTCATTTCGGCCACCTCTTCGGGTGTGCCGACCGCAATGATCTGTCCACCCTTTGACCCGCCTTCCGGCCCCAGATCCACCAGCCAGTCGGCGGTCTTGATCACGTCCAGGTTGTGTTCGATGACGACGACTGTGTTGCCGTGGTCGCGCAATCGATGCAGTACGTCGAGCAGTTGCTGGATGTCCGCGAAATGCAGCCCTGTCGTCGGCTCGTCAAGGATGTACAACGTCTTGCCGGTATCGCGCTTGGAGAGCTCGCGGGACAGTTTGACCCGCTGGGCCTCACCACCGGACAAGGTTGTCGCCGATTGCCCCAGCTTGATGTACGACAGGCCGACGTCCATCAACGTTTGCAGCTTGCGCGCCAGCGCCGGTACAGCGTCGAAGAACTCACGCGCTTCCTCGATGGTCATCTCAAGCGTTTCATGGATGCTCTTGCCCTTGTATTTGATCTCAAGGGTTTCACGGTTGTAGCGTTTGCTCTTGCAAACATCGCATGGCACATAGATGTCGGGCAGAAAGTGCATTTCGACCTTGATCAAGCCATCGCCCTGGCAAGCTTCGCAGCGACCGCCCTTCACGTTGAAGGAGAAACGCCCGGGGCCATAACCGCGGGAACGTGATTCAGGCACGCCAGCGAACAACTCGCGAATCGGCGTGAACAAACCGGTGTAAGTCGCCGGGTTGGAGCGCGGCGTGCGACCGATCGGGCTCTGATCGATGTCGACAACTTTGTCCAGATGCTCCAGTCCCTTGATGCTGTCGTGGGCCGCGGCTTCCAGCGTGGTTGCGCCATTCAGAGCCGTGGCGCTCAGTGGGAAAAGCGTGTTGTTGATCAGCGTCGATTTGCCCGAGCCGGAGACTCCGGTCACGCATGTCAGCAGGCCGATCGGGATTTCCAGGTCGACATTGCGCAAGTTGTTGCCGCGAGCGCCCTTGAGCGACAACGACAACTTCTTGTTGCGCGGCGTGCGTTTGGCGGGTACCTGGATTTTCACCCGGCCCGACAGGTACTTGCCGGTCAGGGAGTCCGGGTGGGCCATGACTTCGGCCGGTGTACCTTCGGCGACGATATGACCGCCGTGAACCCCGGCGCCTGGGCCGATATCCACCACGTAGTCGGCCAGACGGATCGCATCTTCGTCGTGTTCGACGACGATCACCGTGTTGCCGATGTCGCGCAGGTGCTTGAGGGTACCCAGTAGCCGGTCGTTATCACGCTGGTGAAGGCCGATCGATGGTTCGTCGAGGATGTACAGAACGCCCACCAGCCCAGCGCCGATCTGACTCGCCAGACGAATACGCTGCGCTTCACCACCGGACAGCGTGTCCGCGCTGCGATCCAGCGACAGATAGTCGAGGCCGACGTTGACCAGGAACTGAAGGCGTTCGCGGATTTCCTTGAGAATCTTGTCGGCGATTTCCCCGCGACGGCCGGTCAGTTTCAGGCCACCGAAGTAGTCACAGGCATCGCCGATCGGCAGATTGGTGACTGCCGGCAAGGTTTTCTCACCGACCCACACATGCCGCGCCTCACGGCGCAAGCGGGTGCCGCGGCAGTCCGGACACGACTGGGTGCTGAGGAACTTGGCCAGTTCTTCACGCACCGAGGCCGATTCGGTTTCGCGGTAGCGCCGCTCCAGATTCGGCACGATGCCTTCGAACGGGTGCGAGCGTTTGACGATGTCGCCACGGTCGTTCAGGTACTTGAAGTCGACGTTCTGCGAGCCACTGCCGTGCAGGATCTGCTTTTGTTGATCGGCCGGCAGTTCGTTGAATGGCACTTCCAGACTGAACTTGAAGTGGGAGGCCAGTGACCCGAGCATCTGGAAGTAATAGACGTTGCGCCGGTCCCAGCCACGTATCGCGCCTTCGGCCAGCGTCAGTTCGCCATTGACCAGCCGCTTGATGTCAAAGAACTGCTTCACACCCAAACCATCGCAAGTCGGGCAGGCGCCGGCCGGGTTATTGAAGGAAAACAGCTTCGGTTCGAGTTCGCTGATGGCGTGACCGCAAATCGGGCAGGCGAAGCGTGCGGAGAAGATCATCTCTTCGCCGGGCTCGTCGTCCATCGGCGCCACGAGGGCGATGCCGTCCGCCAGTTTCAGTGCGGTCTCGAAGGATTCGGCCAGACGCTGCTGCAGGTCGGGACGGACCTTGAACCGGTCGACCACGACATCAATGGAGTGCTTCTTCTGTTTGTCGAGCTTGGGCGCTTCGTCCAGCTCATACAGCTTGCCGTTGATCCGGGCGCGTACAAACCCTTGGGCGCGCAGCTCTTCGAAAACCGACAGGTGTTCGCCTTTACGCTCGCGGATGACCGGGGCCAACAGCATCAGTTTACTGCCCTCCGGTTCGGCGAGGACCAGATCGACCATCTGGCTGACAGTCTGCGCTTCCAGCGGAATGTCATGGTCCGGGCAACGCGGAATACCCACGCGTGCATACAGCAAACGCAGGTAGTCGTAGATTTCGGTGATGGTGCCGACGGTCGAGCGCGGGTTGTGCGAGGTCGATTTCTGTTCGATGGAGATCGCCGGCGACAAGCCTTCGATGGTGTCGACGTCGGGCTTTTCCATCATCGACAGGAACTGGCGGGCATACGCCGACAGCGATTCGACGTAGCGGCGCTGGCCTTCGGCGTACAACGTGTCGAACGCCAGGGAAGACTTGCCGGAGCCGGACAGGCCGGTGATGACGATCAGCTTGTCCCGTGGCAGGGTCAGGTCGATGTTCTTAAGGTTGTGGGTTCGAGCCCCACGAATCAGGATCTTGTCCAAGGTGGCCTCGCTTGGCGGGCGTCGAAAACGTAGGAGTATACGGCCAAATACTGGATGGATGCACACTATCGAATGATGTCATTGCAGGCTTACATGAAAGCTCTGTCATCTACACGCGGCAAAGCGTCGCGATATACCCTGCCAATCGATGGGACTGGTAGAATCGCCGCCGGTTCACATGAGGTTTTTCCATGCACGATCCCCACAGCGAACGCATGAGTGGCAGCGAGACCCGCGCAGCGAGCGGTCTGGCCCTGGTGTTCGCCTTCCGTATGCTTGGCATGTTCATGGTGTTGCCGGTGCTGGCGACCTATGGCATGGACCTGGCAGGCGCGACCCCGGCCCTGATCGGGCTGGCGATTGGCGCTTATGGCCTGACCCAGGCGATTTTCCAGATTCCCTTTGGTTTCATTTCCGACCGTATCGGTCGCCGCCCGGTGATCTACCTTGGGCTGATCATCTTCGCCCTGGGCAGCGTATTGGCGGCCAACGCCGATTCGATCTGGGGCGTGATCGCCGGTCGCATCCTGCAGGGCGCCGGGGCGATTTCCGCAGCGGTCATGGCGTTGCTGTCGGACCTGACCCGCGAACAGCACCGGACCAAGGCCATGGCCATGATCGGTATGACCATCGGTCTGTCGTTCGCCGTCGCGATGGTCGTGGGGCCATTGCTGACCCGTGCCTTCGGCCTGTCCGGGCTGTTTCTTGCCACGGGCGGCATGGCGCTGTTGGGCATTGTGATCGTGATGTTCATGGTGCCGCGCTCCACCGGGCCGTTGCAGCATCGCGAGTCCGGCGTGGCGCGCCAGGCTTTGATTCCTACCCTTAAACACCCGGATCTGCTGCGTCTGGATCTGGGGATTTTTGTCCTGCATGCAATGCTGATGTCGAGCTTCGTTGCCTTGCCGCTGGCGCTGGTGGAAAAAGCCGGGCTGCCCAAGGAGCAGCATTGGTGGGTGTACCTGACTGCGTTGCTGATTTCTTTCTTCGCCATGATTCCGTTCATTATCTACGGCGAGAAGCGACGCAAAATGAAACGAGTTTTACTCGGCGCCGTCGTGACGCTGATGCTCACTGAGCTATTCTTCTGGCAGTTTGGCGATAGCTTGCGGACTCTGGTGATCGGTACGGTGGTGTTCTTCACCGCGTTCAATCTGCTGGAAGCCTCATTGCCATCGCTGATCAGCAAGGTTTCACCGGCCGGCGGCAAAGGCACGGCGATGGGGGTGTATTCCACCAGTCAGTTCCTCGGATCGGCATTGGGCGGGATACTCGGCGGCTGGTTGTTCCAGCATGGCGGTTTGTCGGTTGTCTTCCTGGGATGTGCCGGGCTGGCTGCACTTTGGTTGGTCTTTGCTGTTACCATGCGCGAACCTCCCTATGTAACGAGCCTGCGCTTGCCGTTGTCGCCCGAAGCGATTCGTGAAGCTGGCCTGATCGAGCGCCTCAAGGCCGTCGTAGGGGTAACAGATGCAATTGTCGTTGCCGATGAAGCCGCCATTTACATCAAACTGGACACAGAATTATTGGATCGCACCACTCTCGAGCGTCTGGTGAACAACCCGGCCGCGACAGCGTGCGAAGCCTAGGAGAACGCAATGGCCCGTGGGGTTAACAAAGTCATATTGGTCGGCACTTGCGGCCAGGATCCTGAAGTTCGCTACCTGCCCAATGGCAACGCCGTGACCAACCTGAGTCTGGCGACCAGCGAGCAATGGACTGACAAGCAAACCGGTCAGAAAGTCGAAAAGACCGAATGGCACCGTGTGTCGATGTTCGGCAAGGTCGCAGAAATCGCTGGCGAGTACCTGCGTAAAGGTTCGCAGGTCTACATCGAAGGCAAACTGCAGACCCGCGAATGGGAAAAAGACGGTATCAAGCGTTACACCACTGAAATCGTGGTCGACATGCAAGGCACCATGCAATTGCTGGGCGGCCGTCCTCAGGGCGACCAGCAGGCTCAGGGCGGCGGTAACTACCAGCAATCCGCTCCGCGCCAGCAGGCTCCACGTCCTGCTCCGCAACAACAGCCACAGCGTCCGGCCCCACAGCAGGCCGCACCGCAACCGGCTCCGGATTTCGACAGCTTCGATGACGATATCCCGTTCTGATTCCTGCAAGCAGCAATAGAACCTGAAAAGCCCGGCTTCCGTATGGATGCCGGGCTTTTCGAATTTTCACCTGGGAAAATCCTGCGGGGGACAGGCCCGACCCAGGTGCGGTGGTATTCTGCTACAGGTGTAGAGCCTGTGAAGAATTGCCCATGGATCGCCTATCCACGTTGTTGTCACAGTTTGGCGTACGCGCAAATCTGTTTTACAGCGGCAAGCTGTGCGGAGTGTCTACCTATGAGGGTGCCGACCAACGCGGTCATATTCATCTGTTGCAGGCCGGCTCTGTCACGTTGAAAGTCCCCGGGCGGCGCGAAATGCTGTTAACGCGCCCAAGCCTGATTTTCCTGCCACGCCCCAGCCGTCACCAACTCATCGCCAGTGAGCCTGAGGGCGCTCAGCTGTTATGCGCGTCGATGGTGTTTGATGGCGGTGTCAGCAATCCTCTATGTGTTTCGCTTCCGGACCTGCTGGTGCTACCCCTGGATGAGTTGCCGCTGCTGGCGGACACCTTGAGATGGTTGTTCAGTGAAGCTGCGGATGGGCATTGTGGCAGGGAAGCGGTGCTTGATCGCTTGTTCGAACTGTTGATTATCCTGCTGTTCCGGCATTTGCTCGATCACCAGCAGTTGAGCACCGGCATGATGGCCGGATTGGCCGATGCGCGCCTGGCTCGCTCGCTGATACAGATGCACAACCATCCTCAACGCCCCTGGTCCGTGGCGGAGCTGGCGAACGAGTCGAACATGTCGCGCGCCGCGTATGCGCTGCATTTTCGTGCGGTCCTGGGACAAACCCCGCTGGATTATCTTTTGAGCTGGCGGATCAGTCTGGCGCAGAAGCGTTTGCGGGAGGGACGGCCGATAACGCTGATCGCCGACGAAGTGGGCTATGAAAGTCCTTCGGCACTCGCCCGTGCCTTTCGCCGCAAGACCGGCAGCAGTCCACGGGACTGGATGAAATCACTGAGCGGTGAGGGCGTCTTTCTAGCGCAAGACGGCGATGACCTGAATGTATGAACTGATTCAGGCCATCGGTGGATGAGGTTGTCAGCTCAAGGGGTTTCCAATCGGGTCAGCGAATGGCCTGCCACGAACAGGGACGCGGCAAGCAAGCCGATGTCCTTGAGCAGGAACTGGCCTGGCGCGACGGTAATGGCCGGGAAACCAAGACCGGGCTCGACCACACCGGGCGTCGAGAACATAAAGCTCAACGTGGTGAAAAACAATCCGGCCGACAAAGCGCCCCCAATCAATGAAAGCTTTGGTGAGAACAGGCGGCCCGCAATCAGTACACCGATCGAAACTTCCAGGACACCCAGCAAACTGGAAAACAGATCGACGCTGAAAAGCTGATAGACCCAACCCAGCAAGGGACTGTTGCTCACCAGGGGGACCAGCCCCTGCGCTTCGTAGTGAGTGAATTTCATTCCGCCGAACCAGAAGTAGATTACGGCAAGAGCGAAATAGATACCGTAGGCCCCGATCGCCATGGTGGTGAGACCCAGGGATGTTTTTTTCTTCAGGCTGTCGGTGCTGATAGTCATGCTGTTCATTGTTCAGGCTTCCAGTGAGTTTTCTCGAAAGTGGCATGGGTGCAAGCAACAATCCCCCGCGGGTGCGTTGGGAGTGAGGCCATTGTTAGCGTTGGCATGACTTTCCAGCGTTCTGGCGGTCTTGCGTTCGGTGCAGATCGTCCAGATTCACAGGCGATAAAAAGCCCATGGCATTTGCGGCCATGGGCTTTTGCATTTTTGTTGCCGGTCAGGTTCTGGCAAATGCCAGCATGACCGAAGTGATTATCGGGCCAGGAACTCGTCGGTCGACACCACGCTGGCATAAGCAAAACCCAGTGCCGACATGAAGGCGGCATGCACATGGGCTGCCGGGACGGTGAGGCCATTGAACTCCAGATCGCGGGAGGCGCAGGCGTCATGGATCACCGTAACGCTGTAGCCCAGATCATTGGCCGCCCGGGTGATGCCATCGACGCACATGTGGCTCATGCTGCCGACGACCACCAGCTCCTTGATGCCTTGCTCGTCGAGGATCGACTGTAGTTCGGTTTCGCGGAACGAGTTGACGAAGTGCTTGAGCACCACCGGCTCATTGGCCTGGTTGAGGACTTTGGGGTGAAGCTTGGCGCCCTCGGAGTTCGGGGTGAAAAACGGCGCGTCCTCTGAGGTGAATTCGTGGCGAATGTGCACCACCGAATCACCGGCCTCGCGAAAAGCCTTGAGCAGGCGAACGGCGTTGTCGGCAGCGGCATCGGCGCCGACCAGCGGCCACTTGCCTTGGGGGAAGTAGTCGTTTTGGATATCGACTACGATGAGTGCTTGCTTGGCCATGACTGTTTCCTCGAAGTGCGGTTTGGTGTGGAATCAAGTATTGGCTTGTGCAGGCCTTCCGAGGATTGGCCGCACCGACAATTGAAAGGGGAAAACTGACAATGGACGCACAAAGGCCAATCGCCGAACTGGGGGTGGTGATCTATCCCGGCGCGCAAATGGCGGCGGTGCATGGCTTGACGGACCTGTTCGGGGTGGCCAACCGGATTGCCGGGGAACATCAGGCAGCACATCTGCCGTTGTTGCGCGTCAGCCATTGGCAGGTCGAGGGTGACCGGGAACCGGTGCGGGTTTACGACAGCCATCCCGGCCCCGAGCACGCGTTAGTGGCGGTGATGATTCCGCCGTCGATTGCCGGGTTCTCCGAAGGCCAGGCGCCGCAAGGGCTGATTCAGTGGATTCGACAGCAGCACGCCGACGGAGCAACTCTGGGCGGCGTCTGTGTCGGCTCGATCCTGCTGGCTGAAAGTGGTCTGCTCGACGGTCGTAGCGCCACGACTCACTGGACTTCGTCCAAGACCTTTGCCGAGCGTTATCCGGCCATCAAACTCAAGGCCGACACGCCGATTGTCGACGATGGCGACTTGATCACCACTGCCGGATTGATGGCCTGGTCGGAACTGGGGTTGCGTCTGGTGGATCGTCTGCTGGGGCCAAGCATTGCCACCGGCACCGCGCGTTTTCTGGTGGTCGAACACAGCGACAGCGCCAGCGAGTGCGGCAGCAACTTTGCGCCGATCCTCAACCATGGCGATGGGGCGATACTCAAGGTCCAGCACTGGCTGCAAAGCACCGGGGCCACTGACGTTTCGCTCACGACGATGGCTGAGCGCGCAGGGTTGGAGGAGCGTACGTTTCTGCGCCGGTTTCGCGCGGCCACCGGGCTCAAGCCCACCGAGTACTGCCAGCACCTGCGTGTCGGCAAGGCACGGGAAATGCTCGAGTTCACCAATGGCACCATCGATCACATTGCCTGGACCGTGGGCTATCAGGACCCGGGGGCTTTCCGTTCGACGTTCAAGAAAATTACCGGGCTGGCGCCGAGTGATTACCGGACGCGGTTTGGGGTGACGCCAGCCGCTGCGAACCGATAATCACCACAACCTCCCTGCAGGAGCGTTTATTGGTCGTGCAAATTGCATGGAGTGGATTTGCTGTCGTGCAGAATAAAGCAGGCGCCATGCCATCACCGCTCGCGTAAATGTTTGATTGAAAAAGCGTTTTCCCGCTACCCCGATTGGCCTGATCTCTGCACCTGCAAAGGCTACATTCTCAAGCGACGATTCAAGGGGGATGCATGACCCCGGCAAACCGCAAGAAACTGGTAGTCGCCCATTCGGTGCACCCTGATGCGCCGCAGCATGAAGTCGAAACCAACCGCGCGTTGGCCCGCTGGCTGGCGCAAATTCTCGGGCTCAAGTTCGGTGGCAGCTTCGACCCGCAACAGCATGCCGGTCGAGACCTTTACTTGCTGCCAACCCAGACGCTGGTGGGTGCCGCGGCCGCTTGTCAACTGGGCATCAAGGGGCCGGAAGATTTGTGGGGCGGGTATGTCGAGCATGACTTCATCTGCACCAAGGCGATCAGCCACGGCTTGTTGAACTACCACGCTCATGCGCCGAAAGGCTGGGCGCCGCTGTTTTCCGAGCGTGTGCGCAGTGTCGTGCTCGACGGTCTCAGCGTGTTCTCGTTCGCTGATGCACGGCCGGCGGCGGAGCATCTGCTCTACACCGGGCCAATACGTCTCAAGCCCATTCATGCTTGCGCCGGACGCGGTCAGGAAGTGATCAGCAGCCTCGATCAATTCGACGAGATACTCGCTCGCCCTGAAGCCAAAGCGTTGTTCAATGAGGGCGTAGTGCTGGAACAGGACCTGGACCAGGTGATCACCCACAGCGTCGGTCAGAGTTTCATCGGCGACACCGTGCTGAGTTACTGCGGTGATCAATACTTGACCGAAGACGCTCACGGCGAAGAGGTCTATGGTGGTTCCAACCTGCTGGTAGTGCAGGGTAGCTACGATGATCTGTTGAAGCTGGACTTGCCGGAGGATGTGCAACTGGCGATCCACCAGGCGCAGGTGTTCGACAGGGCCGCTGATGAAGCCTATCCCGCTTTTTATGCCTCGCGGCGTAACTACGACATCGCCCAAGGGCTGGCCAGCGACGGCAAGCGGCGTAGCGGGGTGCTCGAACAATCCTGGCGCATGGGCGGTGCCAGTAGCGCCGAAGTGGCAGCGTTGCAGGCATTTCTCAATGATCCTGCAATGCGTGCGATCCGGGTGTCTTCGGTGGAAACCTACATCGATCAGGCGCTGCCCGCGGACGCCATCGAGGTGTACCGGGGGCCGGCGCAAAACAGTGATTTTCTTCTCAAGTATGTAACGGTCAAATCCTATGACGGCTAGAAGCGAAAGCATTCAAATCGACATTGACGACGAACAGATGAGCGGGACGTTCCTCAGTCCCAAATCCAAGGTCCCTGGCGTGTTATTTGTGCACGGCTGGGGCGGCAGTCAGGAGCGAGACCTGGAACGGGCCAAAGGTATTGCCGGCCTGGGGTGTGTCTGCCTGACATTCGATCTTCGCGGACACACCGGAGGCACGGGGATTCCACTGTCACGGGTGACTCGCGAAGATAATCTGCGTGACCTGTTGGCAGCTTACGATCGCTTGCTGGCGCACCCGGCACTCGATACCTCGGCCATTGCCGTGGTGGGCACCAGTTACGGCGGTTACCTGGCCTCGATCCTGACGTCGTTGCGCCCTGTGCGTTGGCTGGCGTTGCGGGTGCCGGCGCTGTATCGCGACGATAAATGGCACACGCCAAAGCGGGATTTGGACAAGCTCGACCTGCGCGATTACCGCAGCACGCTCGTGCGTGCCGACAGCAATCGCGCCTTGCACGCCTGCTCGGAATTCACCGGGGATGTTCTGCTGGTGGAATCGGAGACCGATGCCTATGTACCTCACGCAACCATCATGAGCTACCGCGCGGCGTGCCAGCAGACTCACTCGTTGACGCACCGGATTATCGACGGTGCCGATCACGCATTGAGCGATCCGGTTTCACAGCAGGCTTACACCTCGATCCTCGTGGACTGGATCACGGAAATGGTGGTGGGTGAGCGTTTGAGCATTATTCAGTCCAAGTGATTGGTGGTGTTCTTTAAGGCGCCATCGAAGGCGCCATCGCGGGCAAGCCCGCGATGGCGTCAGTCCAATCACAGCAGATCACTTGGGTTTCTTGGCAATCCGCAGCGACTTCGCCTTGGCTTCCACCAACAAATACATCACCAACGTGATCAACAGCGGCAGCAGAAAATAGATCGCCCGATAGGCCAGCAACCCCGCCACCAGGCTGCCCCGTGACGCTTCATGTTGCAGCAGCGCGACGAACACCGCTTCCAGCACACCAAGCCCGGCCGGGATGTGCGTGATGACCCCGGCGATGGCACTGATCAGCAACACTCCAAGCACCAGCGGATAATCCAGTTTGCTCGGCAGCAAGGTAAAGATCACCGCGGCCATCAGTGACCAGTTCAAGGCACCCAGGCACAGTTGCAGGATTGCCATGCGCAGCGATGGCAAGTTGATTTCCACACCGCGAATCGACCACTCGCGGCGGCTGGAAAAACGGCAGGCCGCGAGGTATCCGGCACTCGCCAAGAGCAACAACACGCCCACCGCCTGCAATGCACCGCTGCTCAATTTCCAGCCTGGCGGCATCCGCACCAACCCACTGCTGAACACTACGCCGGCGATCAGCATGTAGCCGAACCAGTTGGTCGCCAGGCTCAGGCCGAGAATCTTGGCGATATTGCTCTTGCTCACCCCCAGTCGCGAATACAGACGATAACGCATGGCGATGCCGCCCACCCAGGCGCTCAGGTTGAGGTTGAAGGCATAGCTGATGATCCCTACCGGGAGGATCTGTTTCCACGTCAGGTCCTGGCGGATGTAAGTGCGGCCGATCAGGTCGAAACAGGCGTACACCAGAAAACTCACCACGGTCAGGCTGGCCGCGATAATCAGAGTACGCACCTTGAAATCAGCCAGGGTTTCGAGCACTTCGGCCCATTCGATACGCTGGGCGAACATCGTCAACAGGACGATCAGCGCCAGAAAAAACAGCAGGGTCAGCGGTCTTTTCCAACGGCCCAGACGCGATTTGGCCGGATGCTCGGCGTGGGGCGCCGCGGGTGCTTCAGTGCGGCTCATGTCGATCGCTCCCGGTCGGTGGGGTGAACGCTTTCAGACGAGGTTTGTGCGCGGGCAGCCACCCGGCCCAGGCGGGGAAATGGCGCAGGAAGTGGAACACCAGAAAGCCCACGGTCATGTGCCAGATTCGGCCGCGCGGGGCCTTGTCCACGGACATGAACTTGCAGTGGTTGTCACTGAGATCTTCCAGGCGTTCGTAAAGTACGCGGTTGAACGTTCGATCGCGGATCAACACGTTGGCCTCCAGGTTCATCGACAGGCTCAACGGGTCGAGGTTGCTGGAGCCGACGGTGCTCCAGTCTTCGTCCACCAGCGCGACTTTGCCGTGCAGCGGACGGTCGCAGTATTCGTAGATTTTCACCCCGGACTTGAGCAGGTAATCGTAGGTCATGCGCGCAGCGAGCTTGGCCATCAGGACGTCCGGCTGCCCTTGCAGGATCAGGCGCACGTCAACGCCACGGCGAGCCGCGTTGCGGATGTCGCGCAGCAAACGATAGCCAGGGAAAAAGTAGGCGTTGGCAATTACCACGCGACGTTTTGCCGTGCGCAACACCTCGCGGTAAACCTCTTCGATGTCGTTGCGGTGATCACCGTTGTCGCGGTGTACCAGGCGCACCTGACCATCGTGATCGCTGACCGCCAGTTCCGAGCGGCGCTGCCTGCGGCGTTGCCACCAGTACTTGGCGTGCACCGGTCGGCCGCATTGCAGCAGGGCAAAATGGTGAATGTCCGCCACCGCCGGGCCTTGAACTTCCACCGAATAATCCTGCTTGGCTTCAGGACCGAAATCGGCCAGATGGTCAGCGGAAAAATTGATCCCTCCGATGAAGGCAATGGTCCCGTCCACCACCACGATCTTGCGGTGCAGGCGGCGGAACCAATTGGTGCGGATGCCCAGGCGCTTGGGGGCCGGGTCGAACATTTGCAAATGCACGCCAGCGCTGCTCAGGGCAGTGAGATACCCAGTGCTCAGTTCGCCACAACCAAATCCGTCCAGGCTGGCGGTGACGCGCACGCCCCGTTGCGCTGCTTCGATGAGCACCTCCTTCAGTTCATCGCCGACCTTGTCTTCAAAGACAATGAAGGTTTCCAGAAGGATTTCGGTTTTCGCCTGGCGCATGGCCTCGAACACCCGGGGGAAATAGGCTTCGCCGTTTTCCAGCAACTCGACGCGGTTATTGCCTTGCCAGCGGTATTCGACATCGACGGTTGCAGGCTGGCTAATGGGGGGCGCGGCAATCGGCTGCACAGTGGTTTTTTCCATCGGTGAAGTACTCATAGCTCTATCTCCACCGACAAGGGGGCGTGGTCGGAAAGGTGTGACCAGGGGCGAGTGGTGAGCACTTGCGGGTGGCTGGCCTTGAGGTTGCGCACGTAGATGCGATCCAGGCGCAGGGCCGGCAGGCGTGCCGGAAAACTGCGCGCCGGTTTGCCGTGATGCTGGGCGAACACTTCGCGCAGACCACAGGGTTTGAGCAGGGCATCGGCGCGCTGGCGCCAATCGTTGAAATCGCCGGCGACAATCACGGGTGCATCACCTGGCAGTTGCGCCAAACGCTGGGCGAGCAATTTGAGTTGCTCATTGCGGTGGGATTCACGCAGGCCCAGGTGCACGCAAATCGCGTGTACCTCGGGACCTTCACCGGGCAGGCGCAGGGTGCAATGCAGGATGCCGCGATTCTCGTGGCCGCTGATGGACACGTCGAGGTTGTCATGGCGAACGATCTGGAATTTCGACAACAGCGCGTTGCCGTGATCGCCCGCCGGATAAACCGCATTGCGTCCGTAGGCAAACTGCGGCCACAGCGTGTCGGCAAGGAACTCATATTGCGGCATCGCCGGCCAATTGCTGTAGCGTTTGGGATGCTGTTCGTGAGTGCCGTGAACTTCCTGCAAAAACACCACATCGGCGGCTACACTGCGCACCGCTTCGCGCAACTCCGGCAGAATGAACCTGCGATTGAGTGCGGTGAAACCTTTGTGCGTATTGACCGTCAGCACCGTAAACCGGTGCACGCTGGTGTTGACGCTTTCTTGTTCGTCCGTCACACCGATTGGCTCGGAAATGCTCATGGCAGCACCCCTTCGGCGGCAGTTTCTCCGGGAGCGGTGAGCAGGTGTTTGTCGAGATCGAAACGTTCCAGCAGGCGGCGCGCGTCGTAGGGCGCGTGAACCTTGATGTCATTGTCGAAGTAGCAAAACACTTCGCGGGACTTACGTGCCTTGGGCTTCTGTCTGGGCGCGATCAGATGCGGATCCTCCGGTTGCCGACCGTGATGCCAGGCTTCGATCCGGTCCCCCCAGCGCTTGAGCGCCTGCGCGGTATAGCCGCTGGCGTACAGTTCTTCGGCACCGTGCAGGCGCAGGTAGACGAAGTCGCTGGTGATGTCTTCGCGGTAAGGCCACTTACCGGCGGTGTCGGCGATCACCAACGCGGCGTTATAGCGCTTGAGCAGGCGAACGAAGGCCGGGTCGATGAAGCTTTCGTGACGAATTTCCACCGCGTGGCGCAGCGGCTTTTTTCCATGGGCCTTCAAACTGGCCGGGCCGTGCAGGTGCGAGTCGTGCTCGTGGGCGAGGGCGGCTGCTTGCTGGGTATCGTGGGGAAGCTGATCGAGAAAGGTTTCGAACAGTTCGGCATCGAATTTGAAGTTGGGCGGAAATTGCCAGAGGATCGGCCCCAGTTTTTCCCTGAGCTCTAGAACTCCGGAGGCGAAGAAATTGGCCAGGGGCTTGTGGATGTCCCGCAAACGCTTGATGTGGGTAATGAAACGCGGGGCTTTAACGCTGAAGATGAAGTTCAGTGGGGTTTCGGCGTACCACTGGGCGTACCGGTCAGGCCGCTGCAGGGCGTAGAACGATCCATTGATTTCGATACTGTTGACCGCCCGCGACGCGAACTGCAGTTCACGTTTCTGGGGCAAGCCCTTTGGGTAGAAATCGCCCCTCCAGGGCGTGTAGCGCCAACCTGAAATGCCGATGTGAATCGCCGCCATGTCGCCTCCCGTCTGAATGCCCCCGATCTTTTGATGACTGCGGGCAAGCGGCGAAAGTTTCGACGGAACTACCGACGGTTCATTTCTTTAAATTGACCGGTAGGAGCGAGGCTTGCCCGCTAAGGCGTCATAACATTGAACATCAATGTCGCCAGATCCGGCGCCTTCGCCGGCAAGCCTCGCTCCTGCAAGGGAATATCAGTGACTGGGGACGACCCGCGTCGAGCTTTCGGCATACACCGGGCCGAGGCGATCCAGGCGGCCGCTCCACGCCGTCAATGCCAGCGCCACCAGCACCACCAGCCCACCGATCCATGCGGTATGGATCAAGCCAATGTGTGCAACGATCAAACCGCCACCCCAGGCGCCGCCGGCGATACCGAGGTTGAACGAGGCGATGTTCAGGCCCGATGCGACGTCCACCGCATGGGGGGTGTGATGTTCGGCCTGTCGCACCACGTACACCTGCAAACCCGGCACATTCCCGAAAGCCACGGCGCCCCAGACCAGCACGGTCGCCAGCGCCAACCAGGGATTGCCAGCGGTAAATGTCAGGATGAACAGTACTGCGGCGAGCAAGGCGAAGATGATTTTCAAGGCGCTGATCGGGCCGCGTTTGTCGGCCAGTTTACCGCCCCAGATGTTGCCGACCGCCACCGAGATGCCATACACCAGCAATACCAGGCTGACGGTGCTGGCACTGAAACCTGCGATGTCCTGAAGAATCGGTGCCAGGAAAGTGAAGGCAATGAACGAACCGCCGTAACCGACCGCCGTCATCGCGTACACCAACAACAGGCGCGGTTGCTTGAGCACCTGCAATTGCTGCAACAATGAAGCCGGTTTGCTGTGGGCAATGTTTTTCGGCACATAGAGCAGGCTGCCAATGAACGCGATCACGCCCAGGGCCGAGACGGCGAGAAAGGTTTCACGCCAGCCGAAATGTTGGCCGATGAACGTACCCAGCGGCACGCCGGTGACCAGGGCCACGGTCAGGCCGGTGAACATGATGGCAATGGCGCTGGCGGCTTTTTCCTTGGGCACTAGACTGGTCGCGATGGTCGAACCGATCGAGAAAAACACCCCGTGCGCCAGACCGGTTACGATCCGTGCCAGTATCAGCGACTCGTAACCCGGCGCTTTCCAAGCCAGCAGATTGCCAAGGGTAAACAGCACCATCAGCGACAACAGCAACAATTTGCGCGGGACTTTGCTGGTCAGGGCAGTCAGCACCGGGGCGCCCACGGCGACGCCCAGCGCATACAGGCTGACCAGCAGGCCGGCCGACGGCAGGCTGACGCCGAGGTCGGCGCCGATGGTAGGTAGCAGGCCAACGATGACGAACTCGGTCGTCCCGATGGCGAAGGCGCTGAGGGTCAGCGCGAGCAAGGCAATAGGCATGACTGCAACTCCGGTGGGTTGATTTGATGGAGCGCAGTGTCGGGGTTTGGGTTGTGCGGAAAAATACAGGGATGAGCATTTGATATTTGTCTTCAACGCAAAGATCGCCGAGCCGATGGGGGCCAGCGCCGAACTAGTCCGTCATTTGTCGATCAGTTCCTTACAGTCTTATCCAAAGGAGCGGATGCCTTGATCAAGCTCAAGACCGCGATGTTACTGGGGGCGTTGCTGTTTGTGGGCAGCGAGGAACTGGAGGCGGCGGCCGTTGCGGGTCTGCCCGCAAGTGCCACTGCAGCGACACCACCGGCCCACCCTCAACCGCTGGTTCAGGGCGGCTTGCTGGGCGCCATCAGTTCCAGCATTGACGAGGTGCAGACCAGGCTCGACCTCAATGAAAACCTGGTCGACGCCTGGCGTCTGCGCGCTGATCGCGCCGCGGACGAGGTCGATCAGCTGGTCAATCATCCATCCGCTCGTTCGAGCTGGAGCGTGACTGGGGATTTCCTGTTGCTGACCTTGGTCTGGGCCGCAGTTTTTGGCTCATTCTGGTTGCTCGGCAAATGGTCGGCGCAACGCCTGTGTGAACATCGGTTACTGCTCAGTCGTGAGCGTGGACAAGCGTTGCTGGGCTACGTGCTGCCCTACGGCATCGCCGCCCTGGTGAGCCTGCCGCTGACCATTTATGCCAGTCAGTTTCTACCGGTGTCGGCGGGGCGGGCGCTGGCGTTGTGCTTTGCCTATGCCACCAGTAGCGGCGTGTTCGCCGCGTCGTTGGTGATGTCACTGGTGGTGCTGTTCAACACCGGTCACAAACGTCGCGCAGTACAGATCATTCGCCAGCACAGTCCGCGTCCGTTGTTCGGGATCGGTTTTCTCGTCGCACTGAGTGACGCGCTGACCAGTCCGCAGATCGCTCATCAGTTGGGCAATAATCTCACCAGCAGCATCGCAGTGTTTACCGGTCTGGCGGCTTCGATTTCCTTTGGTCTGCTAGTGGTCCGCATGCGTCGACCGGTCGCTCAGCTGATTCGCATCCTGCCGCTGGCCCAACGCCGCAAACAGCCGGCGTTACGTGAAACCCTGCGGATTTTTTCCGGGCTCTGGTATTGGCCGATTCTGTTGATGGTGCTGGTTTCGATCATCAACCTGATCAGCGTCAGTGCAGACAATCAGCAGGTCCTGCGCAGTGCACTGTTCACTACGATACTGCTGATTGCCACGGTGTTCCTGAGTACCACGCTGCATCACCTTTTCAAGTCGCGCAGTGAAACGGACGTGCGCCGCAGCAGTGCCTACAAACAGCGTTTTCTGAGCCTTTCCCACGCCTTGCTGCGCATCGCCATGGCCATTGTCTTCATCGATATTCTCGGGCGCATCTGGGGCGTATCGCTGTTCGATTTTGCGGTGAGCAATGCGGTCGGTCGGGCGATCAGTGATTCGCTGAGCCATATCGGCCTGATCTTCCTGATCACCTGGATGGTGTGGGTGGTGCTCGATACGGCGATCCAGGAAGCGCTGAAACCACCGGCCAATAAACGCTCGGCACGCCAGCCCAGTACACGGGTGAAAACCATCCTGCCGCTGCTGCGCAATGCGATCAAAATCATTCTGGTGGTGATCTGCGCGATCACCACCATGGCCAACCTGGGGATCAACGTCGCGCCGTTCCTGGCCGGTGCCGGGGTGATCGGCCTGGCCATCGGTTTCGGTTCCCAGCAACTGGTGCAGGATGTGATCACCGGATTGTTCATCATCATTGAAGACACGCTGTCCATCGGCGACTGGGTGGTACTCGATTCCGGCCACGCCGGTACGGTCGAAGGTTTGACCATTCGCACCTTGCGCTTGCGCGATGGCAAGGGGTTCGTGCACTCGGTGCCGTTCGGCCAGATCAAGGCAGTGACCAACCAATCGCGGCAATTTGCCTACGCGTTCTTCTCGGTGCAGTTCACCTACGACACCGATGTCGACAAGGCCATTGAGCTGATTCGCGAGGCCGGGCATTCCATCAGCGATGACCCGTTCCTCAGGTACAACCTGCAAGGGCCACTGGACGTATTTGGTGTCGACAAAATGGACCTCAACGGCGTGGTGCTGACGGCGCAGTTCCGCACCGTGTCGGGAGGTCAGTACGCGGTGAGTCGAGCGTTCAACCAGCGTTTGAAAAAGCTTGTGGATAACAGCCCATGGGTGCACTTCGCGCAGACTTATCCACAGCAGGTTTTGTTGCCCAAGCGCCGGCAGGAGGATGAGGAGATATCGGATCAGGTTCGGATTCCATAACTGCGCCCCAACAAATCTTTTGTGGCGAGGGAGCTTGCTCCCGCTGGGCTGCGCAGCAGTCAATGATCGTTCCCACGCTCCGCGTGGGAATGCCTCACCGGACGCTCCGCGTCCGCTTCCGGGACGCAGAGCGTCCTTGGCTGGGTTCCCACGCGGAGCATGGGAACGATCAGCGTCTTATCAGTTTATTGCGAACCTCTGCACCCGCCTGCTGATCCAGCTCCCGCCAAAAAACCTGCTTGCCGGCAATCTCCGCAGCCACCGGCAATCCATCCCGATACACCAGCCGATTACTTGCCAGCGCCGGCACTTTCGCCCCTGGCAGCAGCGTGCCGGCAAGGTTCAGCGGATCGACCCCGCACACCGCGATCAAGCTGCCGTCATGGGGCCGGCGGCGCACCTCGCGCAACAGAGGAATCGCCTCGGGCAGCGCAAATTGCTCGCCCGCCAGGCCACTGACAAAGCGTCCGCCGCGAATCTCACCGCGTGCTTCCAGGCGATGGAAAGTGCGCAACAATTCCCGCCAGCTCGGCAACCAATCCGCTTCCCGTTCGAGCAACCGCCAGAACACTACGCCGTAGCGGCGCAACAAGGTCATGGCGATGTGTTCCAGCGTGTCGGCGGGTGTTGGCGCCGGGCGCAGGTTATCCACAACCGCGGCGCCGGCACCCCGCCTGAGCAACGCCCAGCGCCCGGCGTCGTCCATGCCCCCGACGAAGGCCCCGCGGCCGCGTCGGCTGCTGCGGTTCTGCCGCTTGCTGGCCGGGGTGATCAATGCGCGCAGACCGGCAAAGCTGTCGGCGTTTACCAGTCCGGCGCCGACCAATTCCTGCAAGGCAATTTCCAGTTCCGCGCGCAGCAAGTGCGCTTCATGAGTCAGCTCATCAAAAAACAGTGCGCCGTGCTGGCTGAGGGCGGCGTGAACCTTTTGCGTTTTCGGCGACAGTTCGTCAATCGGTGTTTGTTCGGCCAATTCGCTCCAGAGCCCGACCCGGTTGCGTGGCAATAACACAATCGGTGTGCTGCGCAGGGCGGCGCTGGCGTTTTTGTTGTGCGCGGTGAGACGAGTCCACACCAGTTTGCCGCTGCGGCACAGTTCATCGAGCCAGGTCGGCGAATAGTCCTTGATGCGCGCCGGGAGGAGGTCGCTGTCCCAGGCTGAAGCGGCGGCGGGGTAGCCTTCGAATTGCGCGGCGATTGCCGGCAATACCGCATTGCCCTGACCTTGGGTAGCGCTGGACAGATGCTGCCAGTCGAACAGAAACCGCATGAAGTCCTGCAACGCCACCGGTTCGATTTCCCGGCGCAGACGCTTGACCGTGTAGCGGTGAATCCTCGCGAGCAGATGCCGTTCGCACCATTCGTCGTCGGCGCCGCCCGGGGTAAAACGACCACGCAGTACGTAGCCTTCGCGCTCCAGTTGCGCCAAGGCCTGCGTGACTCGATCAGGCGGTAAACCGAGCGGTTCGGCAATCGCCTCCAGCGGCACCGGGCCAAAAGCGCTGAGCCGCGCACGAAGCACTTCCAGCAGGGCGGCATCCGCTTCCCAGGGTTCATCAAAGCCCGGCAACGCTTGCAGGACCGGCCAGCATTCGGCCTGTGGATAAATCGCCCGCAGGCAAGTGAGGCGTTCCCGCGCCAGCCACAGAGACTGATTGATTTGGCAGGCGCGGCCGCTGTCGGCCAGGGTTCTCAGCCAGTCGAGCCAATTCGGATTGGCCCGGGCCTCGGTGTCGGTGATGCACGCCAGGCTCATCAGCGCCTCGTGCATTTCATCGACGTTCCCGGGGGCTGGCCAGGCTTCATCGCCCACAGCGGCAATCGCCTCGACGTCCAGTGCGCCGAGGTCGTCGGTGGATTGCGGATCGCTCCAGCGGCGGTTGAGCACCGCTTGCGTGCGTCGTTCCTCCAGCGGTGCATCGTCGAGAAAGGTGTAGGGGCGGGCGCTGAGGATTTCTGCGGCCAGCGGCGAGGGTGCCGGCAAGTCGCGGCTGATCAGGCGAACGTCGCCGTGCTCCATGCGCCGCAGCAAGGCCAGCCAGCCTTCACTGTCCATGGCTTCGTGCAGGCAGTCGTCGAGGGTTTGTTCCACCAGCGGATGGTCGGGAATGTCCCGCTCGCCAGCGAGGTTTTCCACGCAGGCGATCTGGTCGGGAAACACGCTGGCGATCAAGTCTTCGCTTTTCATCCGCTGAATCTGTGGCGCGACTTTACGCCCGCCGCTGAAGCGCGGCAGGCCCAGGGCAACCCCGGCATTCCAGCGCCAGCGCACGCCGAACAGCGGCGCGTCGAGCACCGCTTGAATCAGGATGTGCTCGGCGCTGTTGCTGTGCAGGTAACGCCAGACGTCGTCCAGTTCAAAGCTGTGGCTGGTGGACAGCGACAATACGATGGCGTCTTCGCTGGCGGCGGCCTGCAATTCGAAGTTGAAGGTGCGACAGAAACGCTTGCGCAGGGCCAGGCCCCAGGCGCGGTTGATGCGACTGCCGAATGGGCTGTGGATGATCAGTTGCGTGCCGCCGGACTCGTCGAAAAAACGCTCCATCAACAGCGTATCCTGCGACGGCAGGGCGCCGAGGGTCTGGCGCGCCCGGGCCAGGTATTCCACCAGTTGTTCGGCGCTGGCCAGGTTCAGACCGAGGGTGTTCGTCAGCCACTCGATCGCGGGTTGCAACTGGCCCGGCGTAGCGCCCAGCAACCCATCGAGGTGCGCCTGCAAACGGGCCACCGCCTTCGATAATTCGGTGCTGCGTGCTGGCGCTTCGCCGAGCCAGAACGGAATGGTCGGCGGCTGGCCCTGGGCATCTTCGACCCGCACCTTGCCGGTTTCCACGCGCAGGATTCGATAAGACGTATTGCCCAACTGGAAGACATCCCCGGCGATGCTTTCCACTGCAAAGTCTTCGTTGACGCTGCCGATGTTCAGCCCTTGAGGTTCGAGCAACACGCTGTAGTCGGCATTGTCCGGAATGGTCCCGCCGCTGGTCACCGCCGTCAGTTTCGCCCCCCGGCGCCCGCGCAGGCTGCGGGTCACGGCGTCGCGGTGCAGGTAAGCGCTGCGAATGCCCTGGCGTCCGTTGTAGCCTTCGGCAAGCATCCGCAGTAGCGCCTGATAGTGTTTTTCGTCGAGATCGGCATAGGGTGAGGCGCGGCGCAGCAGGTCCAGCAACGCTTGTTCCTGCCATTCCTGGCAACTGACTTCGGCGATGATCTGCTGCGCCAGAACGTCCAGCGGTGCCACGGGGATCAGCAAGGTATCGAGCTCGCCCCGGCGAACGCAGTCGAGCAGCGCGGCGCATTCGATCAAGTCGTCGCGGGTGGTGGCGAACAAACGGCCCTTGGGCGTGCCGCCAACCTGGTGTCCGGAGCGGCCAACCCTTTGCAGAAAGCCGGAGATCGACCGCGGCGAGGCGATCTGGCACACCAGGTCGACATCGCCGATGTCGATACCCAGTTCCAGCGATGCCGTGGCGATCAACACTTGCAGGTCGCCGCGCTTGAGCCGCTGCTCGGCGTCGAGACGGAATTCCTTGGCCAGGCTGCCGTGGTGGGCGGCCACGGCTTCTTTGCCCAAACGTTCGCTCAAGTGCCGGCTCAGGCGTTCGGCCAGGCGCCGGGTATTGACGAAAATCAGCGTGGTGCGGTGATCCCGGGCGAGGGCGGCGAGGCGATCATAGACCAGCTCCCAGACATCATTGGCCATCACCGCCGACAACGGCACGGGCGGCACTTCGATATCCAGGTCCCGTGGGCGGGCGTGGCCGATGTCGATGATTTCACAAGGTCGGTCGCGCCCCACCAGAAAGCGCGAAACCGCGTCGATGGGTTTCTGCGTGGCTGACAGGCCGATGCGCACCAGCGGTTCGACGCACAGCGCCTGCAAGCGTTCCAGGCTCAAGGCCAGGTGACTGCCGCGTTTGCTGGCGGCGATGGCGTGGATTTCGTCGACGATCACCGTGCGCGTGGTGCCGAGCATTTGCCGGCCGGAATCGGAGCCGAGCAACACATAGAGCGATTCCGGCGTGGTCACCAGGATATGCGGCGCGGTTTTGCGCATCGCCGAGCGGTCTTTTTGCGGAGTATCGCCGGTGCGTACGGCGGTGCTGATCGAAAGTTCCGGCAGGCCCATCAGGCGCAATTGTTCGGTGATGCCGGCGAGCGGGTTTTGCAGGTTGATGCGAATGTCGTTCGACAGCGCCTTGAGCGGTGAGACGTAGACCACCAGGGTTTGATCCGGCAGGCCTTCAGGATTGTCCAGGCCCCGGTGCACCAGATCGTCGATGACCGCGAGGAATGCGGTGAGGGTTTTGCCCGAGCCCGTGGGCGCCGCGATCAACGTCGAGCGGCGCTGGCGAATCAACGGCCACGCCCGGGCCTGAGCGGCGGTGACCGCAGCAAAGGTGTGACTGAACCAGGCGCTGACGGCGGGGTGGAAGCCGTCCAGGGCACTGTCTGCGGGGATGGGCAGGTTCATGTGCTGATTTATGCGGGCGGGGCAGGGAAGATGCAAGTACCGCTCGGTTTATCAATTCCTCCCCTGTGGCGAGGGAGCTTGCTCCCGTTCGACCGCGAAGCAGTCGCCAGCAATCTGGGGCCGCTTCGCAGCCCAGCGGGAGCAAGCTCCCTCGCCACAGGGGGGGGGCGAGTTGAAGTCCCGGACATCTACACTTTACGGATGACGGTTGCGCACTAAACCCGCAAAATGCAACGATTCCGGCAACCATCAATGGCATCGCCCGCGGGCGTTGTCCATTCAGCCATTGTTTTTACCAGACTGGGCCTGCTGACTTTATGCGAATGCGCCTTATGTTACTGGGCGGCGGAAATGCCCTTGGGCAGGCGCTGATTCGCCTCGGTGCAGAGGAAGACATCGGTTTCCTCGCCCCCCGCCCGCCGCAAGACGGCTGGGATGCCGCGAGCCTGACGCAACTGCTCGACGACACCCGTCCGGACGCGTTGATCAACCTCGCCTATTACTTCGACTGGTTCCAGGCGGAGGCGGTCAGCGAACAACGTCTGGCCGGGCAAGAGCGCGCAGTCGAACGCCTGGCCGAACTGTGCCAGCACCACAACATCGTGCTGCTGCAGCCTTCGAGCTATCGCGTGTTCGATGGCTCCCGCGCCACCGCCTACAGCGAAAAAGACGAACCGGTGCCGCTGGGCCTGCGTGGTCAGGCGTTGTGGCGAATCGAGCAGAGCGTTCGCGCTACCTGCCCGCAGCACGTGCTGCTGCGCTTCGGCTGGCTGCTCGATGACAGCACTGACGGCAGCCTCGGCCGTTTCCTCGAGCGGGCCGAGCAGCCGGATGAATTGCTGTTGGCCGACGACCGTCGGGGTAATCCGACGCCGGTCGACGACGCCGCCCGGGTGATCATTTCGGTGCTCAAGCAACTCGACTGCGCAGCGCCGTTGTGGGGGACTTACCACTACGCCGGGCATGAGGCGACCACGCCGCTGGCGCTGGGGCAGGCGATCCTCACCGAAGCGCGGGCGTTGCATCCGCTGGCGCTAGAAGCACCGACCGCCCAGGCCCATGCCGCGCGGCCGGACGCCGCCGAAGAACCGCAACATGCGGTGCTGGCCTGCAAGAAAATTCTACACACCTTCGGCATCAAGCCACGCGCCTGGCGTGCGGCACTTCCCGGACTACTGGACAGGTTCTATCGCCATGGCTGACGGCCCCGTTTTAATCACCGGCGGCGCCGGTTTCATTGGCTCGCACCTGACCGATGCCTTGCTCGCCAAGGGCTATTCGGTGCGCATCCTCGATGACTTGTCGACGGGCAAGCGCAGCAATCTGCCATTGGATAATCCGAAGGTCGAACTGATTGTCGGCGACGTCGCCGATGCCGCGCTGGTGACACGGACCATGGCCGGTTGCAGCGCCGTGGCGCACCTGGCGGCAGTGGCATCGGTGCAGGCTTCGGTGGACGATCCGGTGAAGACCCACCAAAGCAATTTCATCGGTTCGCTGAATGTCTGCGAAGCCATGCGCCAGTCCGCGGTCAAACGGGTTGTGTTTGCCTCCAGTGCGGCGGTGTACGGCAACAACGGCGAAGGTGAGTCGATCGATGAAGACACAGCAAAATCACCGTTGACGCCCTACGCGTCAGACAAACTGGCGAGCGAGCACTACTTCGATTTCTACCGGCGCGAGCATGGTCTTGAACCGGTGATCTTTCGCTTCTTCAACATCTTCGGTCCGCGTCAGGATCCGTCCTCGCCGTACTCCGGTGTGATCAGCATTTTCAGCGAGCGCGCGCAGAAAGGCCTGCCGATCACCGTGTTTGGCGACGGCGAGCAGACCCGGGATTTTCTCTACGTCGAAGACCTGGTGAAACTGCTGGTGCAAGCCATCGAAAAACCTCAGGTTGACGTTGGCGCGGTCAACGTTGGCTGGAATCAGGCGACCAGTCTCAAGCAATTGCTGACCGCACTTGAAAGCGTGGTCGGCGAGTTGCCTGCCGTGAGTTACGCCCCGGCACGTTCCGGTGACATCCGCCATTCACGGGCGAACAATCGGCAATTGCTGGAACGTTTCAAAGCTCCCGCGCAAACGCCGTTGAACGTTGGCCTGGCGCGGCTGCTGGGGCAATAGAAAAAGGCGCCTGTTACAAGGCGCCTTCTGCATATCGTTCCCACGCTCTGCGTGGGAATGCCTCAATGGACGCTCTGCGTCTGCTCTTGGGACGCGGAGCATCCCTGGCCGCATTCCCAAGCGGAGCGTGGGAACGATCTTCACCACCACGTGAATCCTTAGAATTTATAACCCAGACCGACCATGTAGATGAACGGATCGACATCCACGTTCACCCGTGCCCGGGTGCCCGGTGCAACGGCGTTGTTCTCCACGGTCGCGCGGGTGTCGATGTCAATGTAGCGCACCTGGGCGTTGATCATCACGTTGTCGGTCAGCATGTAGTCGGCACCAACCTGCCAGGCCATGCCCCAGGAATTGCTCGCCTTGAAGTTGCTGAAACCGGCGGCACTGGCCTGGCTGCCCACGTGCTCGTCGTAGATCCAGGTGTAGTTGATACCGGCGCCCACATACGGCTGGAAAGCGGACTTCCCGTCCAGTGGGTAATACACCACGCTCAAGGTCGGCGGCAGGTGTTTGAGCGTACCGAGTTTGCCGTTGGCGGCGCTCAGCGCGGTGTTCTTGAGTTTCACGTCGTGCTCGAACGGTGTGGCCGCGAGCAGTTCGATACCCCAGTTGCTGGTCAGCATGTAGGCAACGTTGAGGCCCAATTGCGTGTCGCTGCTCATGGTCGCCTTGCCGCCCAGGTCGGCGCCGCTCAGCGGGCCTTGATCGACCTTCACGGTGGAGCTGTCGGCTTCCGGGTTGACGGTGATCGCGCCGGCGCGAAGGATGATGTCGCCCGCCTGGTGGGCGTGGGCGAGCGGGGCTGCGAGCGCGAGGGCGACCAGCGATGCGCCGAGCAAAGACTTGTTCATGGGGGCTCCAAAGGACGTTAAAAATGTTCGATGTCCAATGGTAAGTTGCCTAACGATTCGGTCTTTTGATGCAGCTCAATGAAACAGTGGAAGGTCTGGCTTTTGTGGAATGTCTGAGGATCTCTTCGCGGGCAAGCCTCGCTCCTTGTATGTTGACCCTGAGTCCAAAGAGAGAGGT
>NZ_RCNY01000082.1:0-48029 GCF_004307635.1 Pseudomonas sp. Sample_22 | reverse complement strand
TTCGACTGCGCCGGAAGTGGGGCGAATTATAGACACCTGAGATCTGCCGTCAACCGCTATTTTCACAAATCTGTCATATAGGTCAAAAAAGCCCGAAAACAAAGAGGCCGACCCAATGGGTCGGCCTCTTTGTTTGCCCTTCTACTTACAAACTAGGGAACGCGAACTGCGATGCTTCATGGCTCGCACGCTGAGGCCAACGCTGAGTGATTGCCTTGCGGCGAGTGTAGAAACGTACGCCATCCGGGCCGTAGGCATGCAGGTCGCCGAACAGCGAACGCTTCCAGCCGCCGAAGCTGTGGTAAGCCACTGGCACCGGCAATGGAACGTTCACACCGACCATGCCCACTTCGATCTCGTCGCAGAACAACCGCGCCGCTTCGCCGTCACGGGTGAAGATGCAAGTGCCATTGCCGTATTCATGATCGTTGATCAACTGCATCGCTTCTTCCAGGCTGTTGACCCGAACGATGCACAGCACCGGCCCGAAGATCTCTTCTTTATAGATGCGCATCTCTGGTGTGACGTTGTCGAACAGGCAGCCACCCAGGAAGAACCCTTCTTCATGACCGGCCACGGTCAGACCACGACCGTCCACGACCAGCGTAGCGCCAGCCGCTACGCCATCTTCGACATAACCGCTGACCTTGTCGCGCGCCTGACCGGTAACCAAAGGCCCCATGTCCAGGCCGCAGGAAGTGCCCGCACCGATTTTCAATGCCTTGATCTGCGGAGTGAGTTTGGCCACCAAAGCATCGGCAACCTGATCACCCACGCACACGGCCACCGAGATCGCCATGCAGCGCTCACCGCAAGAACCGTAAGCTGCGCCCATCAATGCACTTACTGCGTTGTCCAGATCCGCATCCGGCATCAGCACTGCATGGTTCTTCGCGCCGCCCAGGGCTTGCACGCGTTTGCCGCGCTTGGTGCCTTCGGCATAGATGTATTCGGCAATCGGCGTCGAACCGACGAAGCTCAACGCTTTGACTTCTGGCGCTTCGATCAGCGCGTCCACCGCTGTCTTGTCGCCGTGTACCACGCTCAGCACGCCCTTCGGCAGTCCGGCTTCCAGCAGCAATTGTGCGATCAGCAGTGTCGAGCTCGGGTCACGCTCGGAAGGCTTGAGGATGAAGCAGTTGCCGCAGACGATCGCCAGTGGGTACATCCACAGCGGCACCATGGCCGGGAAGTTGAACGGGGTGATACCCGCAACCACGCCCAGCGGCTGGAAGTCCGACCATGCATCGATGTTCGGGCCAACGTTGCGGCTGTATTCGCCTTTGAGAATTTCCGGCGCTGCGCAAGCGAACTCGACGTTCTCGATGCCGCGCTTCAGTTCACCGGCAGCGTCTTCCAGGGTCTTGCCGTGCTCTTCGCTGATCAACTGCGAAATCCGGCCTTCGTTCTGTTCCAACAGTTGCTTGAAGCGGAACATTACCTGGGCCCGCTTGGCCGCAGGCGTGTTGCGCCAGCCCGGAAATGCAGCCTTGGCGGCGTCGATGGCGCTCTGGATGGTTTCGCGGGTCGCCAGCGGCAGCTTGTGAATAGCCTGTCCGGTAGACGGGTTGAACACATCGACCGCGCGACCGTTCTCGGTCACCAGTTCGCCATTGATCAAATGCGGAATAACGCTCATGGAAGCTCCTGAAAAGTTGTCCACAGGCGCCCGTTTCCGAACGCCCGTTGTTTATAGCTATATAGAAGGAGAAATCAGTCGATCTTGCTCAGCACTTCGCCGACCGCATCGAACAGGCGATCAAGGTCTTGTGGTTTGCTGTTGAAGGTTGGGCCGAACTGCAGGGTGTCGCCACCGAAGCGCACGTAGAACCCGGCTTTCCACAGTGCCATGCCGGCTTCGAACGGACGAACGATGGCGTCGCCATCACGCGGGGCGATCTGGATCGCACCGGCGAGGCCGAAGTTACGGATGTCGATGATGTTCTTGGTACCTTTCAGACCATGCAGTGCATTTTCGAAATGCGGTGCGACTTCAGCCACGCTCTGTACCAGGTTTTCCTTTTGCAGCAGGTCGAGCGCTGCCAGGCCCGCGGCGCATGCCACCGGGTGCGCGGAATAGGTGTAGCCGTGCGGGAATTCCACCGCGTACTCAGGCGTCGCCTGGTTCATGAAGGTCTGGTAGATCTCGGAGCTGGCGATCACCGCGCCCATCGGGATAGCACCGTTGGTGACTTGCTTGGCGATGCACATCAAGTCCGGGGTGACGCCGAAAGTGGTGGCGCCGAACATGGTGCCGGTACGCCCGAAACCGGTGATCACTTCGTCGAAGACCAGCAGGATGTTGTGCTGATCGCAGATTTCGCGCAGGCGCTTGAGATAACCCTGAGGCGGAACCAGGACACCGGCGGAGCCGGCCATTGGTTCGACGAATACGGCGGCGATGTTCGAAGCGTCGTGCAGTTCGATCAGCTTCAACAGTTCGTCAGCCAGTGCGATACCGCCCTGCTCCGGCATGCCACGGGAGTAAGCGTTGCTGGCCAACAGCGTGTGCGGCAGGTGATCGACGTCCATCATCGCCTGACCGAACAACTTACGGTTACCGTTCACACCGCCGAGACTGGTGCCGGCAATGTTCACACCGTGGTAACCGCGGGCACGACCGATCATCTTGGTTTTGGTCGATTGGCCTTTCAGGCGCCAGTAAGCGCGGACCATCTTCACGGCCGTGTCAGCACACTCCGAACCCGAGTCTGTGAAGAACACGTGGTTCAGGTTGCCCGGTGTCAGGTCGGTGATTTTCTCTGCCAATTGGAAGGAGAGCGGATGGCCGTACTGGAAGCCTGGCGAGTAATCGAGGGTGCCCAGTTGCTTGGCCACCGCCTCTTGGATTTCCTTGCGGGTGTGCCCGGCGCCGCACGTCCACAGACCGGACAGCGAGTCATAAACCTTGCGGCCCTTGTCGTCGATCAGCCAGCTGCCTTCTGCACCGACAATCAGGCGCGGGTCGCGCTGGAAGTTGCGGTTGGCCGTGTACGGCATCCAGTGAGCATCCAGTTTGAGCTGGCTGGCCAGGGATGTCGGAGCGTTTTCAGGCAAGTTCATGAGCGAAACCTCGCAAGGCGATAAGCGACATAGGGATATAAAAACCGTTCTTGCAGCTAAATTGCCACGGGGATAAAGTCGGTGAAATCCAACTTTTCTAACCTTTAGTCAGGTCATCACTAAACTATGTCCAGCCGCCGTCCCGATCCACTGGCGCAAGTCAGCGACTTTGATATTCGCTTGTTGCGGATCTTTCGCAGCGTCGTCGAATGCGGCGGCTTCTCTGCGGCGGAAACAGTGCTCGGCATCGGTCGCTCGGCCATCAGCCAGCAGATGAGCGACCTGGAGCAGCGCTTGGGTTTGCGTCTTTGCCAACGCGGGCGTGCCGGTTTTTCCCTGACCGAAGAAGGCCGGGAGGTTTATCAATCAGCGCTGCAGTTGCTGAGCGCACTGGAAAGTTTCCGCACCGAGGTCAATGGTCTGCATCAGCATTTACGCGGCGAGTTGACCATTGGTCTGACTGACAACCTGGTCACCCTGCCCCACATGCGCATCACCCACGCCCTCGCGCAATTAAAGGAACGTGGCCCGGACGTTCAAATCCAGATTCGCATGATCGCGCCCAATGAAGTGGAGCAAGGTGTGCTCGACGGTCGCCTGCATGTCGGCGTGGTGCCGCAGGCCAGTGCCCTGTCGGGGCTGGAATATCAACCGCTATATAGCGAGCGCTCGCTGCTGTATTGCGCGGTCGGCCACCCGCTGTTTTATGTCGACGACAAGCAACTGGACGATGTGCGCCTCAACAGTCAGGACGCCATCGCCCCGACTTTCCGCCTGCCGGCGGAGATCCAGGCCCATTACCAGGCACTCAATTGCACCGCCAGCGCGTCGGACCGCGAAGGTATGGCGTTCCTGATTCTGACCGGCCGTTATATCGGCTACCTGCCCGACCATTACGCGAGTCTCTGGGTGCAACAGGGTCGATTGCGCGCGCTGAAATCAAAAACGCGCTTCTACGATTTGAGTCTCGCCTCGGTCACGCGCAAGGGGCGTCGCCCACATTTGGTGCTGGAGAGTTTTCTGGAGAGTCTGGCGGCGACGCGTTAATGATCGTTGCGCCGCATAAGGACTTGTCTGGAGCCTGTGGGTGCGCTATCAACGCAATGCCCGCACCCACCCACCTGATCGGAAGTGCCCATGACCTTTGAAGTCCCAGCCCACGGCGGAAAACCCGCCAGCCGCATTCGTCAGAAAAACGAAGAGACCATCATCAAAGCCGCCGAAGACGAGTTCGCCCGTCACGGGTTCAAAGGCACCAGCATGAACACCATCGCCTTGAATGCAGGCTTGCCCAAAGCCAATCTGCATTACTACTTCACCAATAAGCTGGGTTTGTATGTGGCGGTGCTGAGCAACATCATCGAGTTGTGGGACAGCACCTTCAATACCCTGACCGCCGACGATGATCCGGCCGAAGCGCTGACGCGTTACATCCGCGCCAAGATGGAGTTTTCCCGGCGCCAGCCGCAAGCCTCGCGAATCTTCGCCATGGAAGTCATCAGCGGCGGCGAATGCCTGACCGAGTATTTCAACCAGGACTATCGCACCTGGTTCCAGGGCCGTGCCGCCGTGTTTCAAGCGTGGATCGACGCTGGCAAAATGGATCCGGTCGACCCGGTGCATCTGATATTCCTGTTGTGGGGCAGCACTCAGCATTACGCTGACTTCGCCACGCAGATCTGCCGAGTCAGCGGTCGTACCAAATTGACCAGGCAGGACATGGAAGACGCCGGCAACAACCTGATTCGCATCATTCTCAAAGGCTGCGGCCTGACGCCAACTCTCTAAGACGACTATGCCTTTTACCCTCAGCGACTTTTGCGAATACCGCGAAGAGATTCGCAAAAGCCGCTTCATCACCTACGCCGCGCCGATCAGCAGCCCTGCCGAGGCCCAGGCGTTCATCGAACAGCACAGCGACCTGAATGCCACGCACAATTGCTGGGCGTGGAAGCTCGGCGATCAATACCGCAGCACCGATGATGGAGAGCCCGGCGGCACTGCGGGACGACCCATCCTGGCGGCGATCGAAGCGCAGGATTGCGATCAGGTCGCGGTGCTGGTGATTCGTTGGTACGGCGGCATTCAACTGGGCACCGGCGGATTGGCCCGGGCTTATGGCGGTGGCGCCAACAAATGTCTGCAAGCGGCGCCGAAGGTAGAACTGATCAGCCGTGTGCCGCTGCGGTGTGCCTGTGCGTTTGGCGAACTCGTGCTGGTGAAGTTGCGCGTCGTGGAAAACGGCGGGCTGGTGGTGCAAGAGGACTTCACGGCCAATGGCGTAGAACTGCAATTGGCTGTGGGGGCCGAGCAGATCGCCACCTTGCAAACTCAACTCGCCGATTTGAGCCGTGGGCGCATTCTCTTGCAGCGCTGACTGAGTCAAAAGATCGCAGTTTTCCCCTGCGATCTTTTGGGGCACAGGGTTTTATCCCCTATTCCATATTTGCCCACATCTACTGTGCACCCGACTGTGGATAACCTGAGCACATACTGCTGTAACCCTTCTGTCATGCGGCTTTGCGGGCTTTGCTCATTTTTCATCCAATTCACTGTCAAAACGTTAAAACCAAAGTAAAAACAATTAGTTAGATCGGTTTATCACCTTTAGAAGAAAGCCACACAGCGCTTATGCCCAAGTTTTAAGCTTGCGCACAAATACTGTGGAGCAATCTGTGGATAACCCGTTCATGGCTGACGCGGCCCCATATCCGGCATGGCTTGCAGCGCACTGCTCATTTTTTGACCAAAAACGCACGCGCAAAACCGGAGCCAGATCAACGGCTTTGCCCTCAGATGGTGCCGCGGTTTACATCCCGCCCAGCGAAGTGCCGGACTCAACGCTCCGGTTCAAACGGCTCGGATGATTTCCTGACCTACTGGCCAGAAAATTGCTTTATCCACAGGCATAACTTCAATCGAACCGAGCCTGTCATGACCCACGCCGCGCCCATTGTCGATGCAACCCCTCGCCTGCAATTGCGCAGAATCAGCAAGCGCTACCCCGGCTGCCTGGCCAACGACGCTATCGACCTGAGCATTGCACCCGGTGAAATACACGCCCTGCTGGGGGAGAACGGCGCGGGTAAAAGCACGCTGATGAAGATCATCTACGGGGTTATCCATGCCGATTCGGGCGAGGTGATATGGCAAGGGCAGCGGGTGAGCATGCGCAATCCCGCCCAGGCTCGTGGCCTGGGAATCGGCATGGTGTTCCAGCATTTCTCGCTGTTCGAAACGCTTAGCGTGGCGCAAAACATCGCCTTGGCCATGGGTGCGGCGGCTGTAACGCCAAGACAGCTGGAACCGAAGATTCGTGAAGTGTCGCAGCGCTATGGCATGGCCCTGGAGCCGGAGCGACTTGTCCACAGCCTGTCGATCGGCGAACGGCAACGGGTGGAGATCGTTCGTTGCCTGATGCAGGACATCCGCCTGCTGATTCTTGATGAGCCGACGTCGGTGCTGACCCCGCAAGAGGCCGATGAGCTGTTCGTCACCTTGCGCAGGCTCGCTGCAGAGGGCTGCAGCATTTTGTTCATCAGCCACAAACTCGCTGAAGTCCGCGCGTTGTGCCATAGCGCGACTGTGCTGCGGGCTGGTCGGGTAGCCGGGCACTGTGTGCCGGCCGAGTGTTCGGATCAGCAACTGGCGCAATTGATGGTCGGCGAAGCGGCGGCGTTGATCACTGACTATGCAAAAGCGACGGGACAGGATGTCTGGCTGAATGTGCAGGGCTTGTCCTGGCACAACCCGGATCCGTTCGGCTGTTCGCTCAAGGGCATCGACCTTGAAGTGCGCAGCGGTGAAATCGTTGGCATCGCCGGGGTCGCCGGCAATGGCCAGGACGAGTTGCTGGCCCTGCTCAGCGGTGAAGAACGATTGCCCCGAGTCGACAGCGCCAAGATCAGTTTCGGCCTCGAACCGGTGGCACATTTGCGCCCCGACGCACGCCGCCAGCGCGGGCTGGCATTTGTGCCTGCCGAGCGCCTGGGGCATGGCGCCGTACCGGAAATGAACCTGGAGGAAAACGCCCTGCTCACCGCTTTCCAGCAAGGTCTGGTGAATAACGGACTGATCCAGCGCGGCAAAGTCCAGGCATTGGCCAACACCATCATCGAGCGTTTCGCAGTCAAGACTCCTGACGCGCAAACACCGGCCCGCAGCCTGTCCGGTGGCAACTTGCAGAAATTCATTCTCGGCCGGGAAATCCTCCAGCAGCCCAGGCTATTGGTCGCCGCGCACCCGACCTGGGGCGTTGACGTCGGGGCCGCCGCGACGATCCATCGCGCGCTGATTGCCTTGCGCGATGCAGGTGCGGCGATCCTGGTGATATCTGAAGATCTCGACGAACTGTTCCAGATCAGCGACCGCCTTGGCGCCTTGTGCAGCGGACGAATGTCGCCACTCAAAGCCACCGTCGATACCCGCCTGACCGATGTCGGTGGCTGGATGGCCGGCCAGTTTGATACCCCTCAATCCTCGGTGGCCGCCACACTTTAACGGAGAGTCACATGCTGCTTTCTCTTGAACCCCGGGGCCAGCAATCACAGGTGATGTTGTGGTGTTCGCCATTGCTGGCGGCGGTCCTCACGCTGGGCTGTGGCTCATTGCTGTTCCTGGCATTGGGACATGCCCCCTGGCTGACCTTGCATACCCTGCTGATCGCGCCGGTCAGTGACTTGTATGGCGTCTGTGAGTTGCTGGTCAAGGCCTTGCCCATTCTGCTGTGCGCACTGGGCCTGGCGGTCGCGTACCGGGCGCGAATCTGGAACATCGGTGCCGAAGGTCAACTGTTGCTTGGCGCATTGGCTGGCAGTGCGCTGGCGGTAAACATCATTGATATGCAAAGCCGCTGGGCACTGGTTCTGATCCTGCTGGCCGGAGTTCTGGCCGGCGCGGCATGGGCCGGCCTGACCGCGTGGTTGCGAACCCGCTTCAACGCCAATGAAATCCTCACCAGCATCATGCTCAACTACATTGCCCTGAACCTGTTGTTGTATTGCGTCCACGGTCCGCTGAAAGACCCCGAAGGCTTCAACTTTCCGCAATCGGCGATGTTCGGTGACGCCAGCCGGTTGCCGCTGCTGACGGAGGATGGCCGGTTGCACGCCGGGGTGTATTTCGCCCTGCTCGCCTTGGTAACGGTGTGGGTGTTGTTGCAGAAAAGTTTTGTCGGTTTCCAGATCAAAGTGCTCGGGCTGGACAAGCGCGCGGCCGGGTTCGTCGGCTTTCGCGAGAAACGCCTGATCTGGCTGGCGCTGCTGATCAGCGGTGGCCTGGCGGGGCTGGCGGGGGTTTGCGAAGTCACTGGCCCCATTGGCCAGTTGGTACCGCAGGTGTCTCCGGGGTACGGCTACGCGGCGATCACCGTGGCGTTTCTTGGGCGGCTCAACCCCGTCGGAATTCTGCTTTCCAGCCTGTTGATGGCGCTGCTGTACATCGGTGGCGAGGGCGCGCAAATGAGCATGAATTTGCCACAGGCCATCACTCAGCTGTTCCAGGGAATGATGCTGTTTTTCCTGCTGGCCTGTGATGTGCTGATTCTTTATCGACCGCGATTGAACCTGCGCTGGGCACGCCGCGCACCCGCCACCGCCGTACACGCAGGAGCGCTTTGATGGATATCGATCTGCTGAGCAATATTTTCTACGCCATGGTGCGCTGCGGTACGCCGTTGTTGCTGGTGGCGCTGGGCGAACTGGTTTGCGAAAAAAGCGGCGTACTCAACCTGGGCCAGGAAGGCATGATGCTGTTCGGTGCGGTGATCGGGTTCATCGTCGCCTTCAACAGCGGCAACCTGTGGCTGGGGGTGTTGCTGGCGATGCTGGCCGGGATGTTGTTGGCGTCCCTGTTTGCACTGGTGGCACTGATGTTCAACGCCAATCAAGTCGCGACCGGATTGGCCCTGACGATTTTCGGCGTGGGGCTTTCAACCTTTGTCGGCGCGGCGTGGGTGGGCAAACCGTTGACAGGATTCGAGCCGCTGGCGATCCCGTACTTGAGCGACATTCCGCTGATCGGGCGGATGCTGTTTGCCCAGGATCTGCTGGTGTATCTGTCATTCGCGTTATTCGCGCTGGTGGCCTGGGTGGTACTGAAAAGCCGCACCGGGCTGATCATTCAGGCCGTCGGGGAAAACCCCGATGCAGCGAGCGCCATGGGGTTGCCGGTGTTGCGCGTACGCACGCTGGCGGTGTTGTTCGGTGGTGCCATGGCCGGGTTGGCCGGGGCTTATTTGTCCCTCGCCTATACCCCAATGTGGGCGGAGAACATGAGCGCCGGACGCGGCTGGATAGCGCTGGCGCTGGTGGTGTTTGCCAGTTGGCGGGTGTGGCGCCTGCTGCTCGGTGCGTATCTGTTCGGCCTCGCCAGCATCCTGCACCTGGTGGCACAGGGCTTGGGGCTGGCGATTGCGTCGAGTCTGTTGGCGATGCTGCCGTATGTCGCGACTATTGTGGTGCTGGTGTTGCTGTCGCGCGATGCATTGCGCACGCGGTTGTATGCGCCGGTATCGCTGGGGCAGCCGTGGCAGGCCGGACATTGATGACGACTGCACCGGCCTCATCGCTGGCAAGCCAGCTCCCACAGCTTTTTATGATGTGACACAGACCTCGCTTAAACCCGAGCGCCTGGTGGGAGCGGCGGTGCGACGATTCGACTTGCCCGCGATGAGGCCCTGACAGGCAACACTTGAGCAATGCCCCACGCCAGTTCGAGGACCAGGAAACCCACTACCAACAAACTGGCGCCGTGGGCCAGGGCATATGCCAGCCACGCGGCGAACAAAAACCGCGCCACCGCGTCATAGCGTCCATAAACCTGCTGCGGATCACGAATCCGCAACACCGACCACACGCAGACAATCGAGCCCAACAAATTCGCCATCAACAGGTGTACCGGTTCGAACGGTGGCAGCTCACCGGGCAAATTCAGGGCCTGGCTCACCCCCGTCAGAAGCCCATGCAACAGGGCGAAACTCCAGGGCGTGACAAACGCCGCCGTGACGATCAGGTCATACCAGGCACTGCCTTGCACCAAGCGACGGTATTGCGTTGAAGTCCACATCGACATTGCTCCATCAATTCAGGAGCAACAAGGCTAAAGCCTGGAGTATGCTCCAGGGTCAAGCCCTCCATGAGTCGAGAAAATGCGCATCGGTGAATTAGCCCAGGCCAGCGCCGTCAGCCGTGACACATTGCGCTTCTATGAGCAGCGCGGATTGATCGCGGCGCAACGCAGCGCCAATGGCTATCGCGACTATCCGCCCGACATGGTGCAACTGGTGCAGTACATCAAGACCGCTCAACGGCTGGGCTTTACCCTCGGCGAGATCGGTGACAGCGTCGCGGCCATCTCGCAGTCGCCTGATCCCGACAGCGCCGTCACGCAATTGCTGCAAGACAAACTCAAACTGATCGAAACCCGCATGGCCGAACTCGGCGCCCTGCGCGAAGAGTTGCAACAACGGCTCGGGCAACAGTGTCCATTGAATCCACGATTCTGAATCTACAAGGAAGCCACTCATGTCTACGGCAAAAACCGCACTCATCATCGGCGCCTCCCGCGGCTTGGGTCTTGGCCTGGTGAAGACCCTTCTGGCCGATGGCTGGCAAGTCACCGCCACCGTGCGCAACCCGCAGAATGCCGATGCGCTGAAGGCGTTGGGCGAAGTACGGATCGAGAAACTCGACATGGACGATCAGCAAGCGGTGCTCGCCTTGAGCCAACAGCTCAAGGGCGAGGTGTTCGACCTGCTGTTCGTCAATGCCGGGGTCAAGGGCCCGGACGTCCAGACGCCGAATGGTGGTGCAACGCTGGCCGACGTCGGTCAGTTGTTTTTCACCAACGCCGTGGCACCGATCAACCTGGCCCAGCGTTTTGTCGGGCAGATCCGCCCGGACACCGGCGTCCTGGCGTTCATGAGCTCGGTGCTGGGCAGCGTGACCATGCCCGACGCGCCGGAGCTGGCGTTGTACAAGGCGAGCAAGGCCGCGCTGAACTCCATGACCAACAGCTTCGTCACGCAATTGGGCGAAACCAGACTCACGGTGCTGTCGATGCATCCGGGCTGGGTGAAAACCGACATGGGCGGTGAAGGTGCGGACATCGATGTGGAAACCAGCACCCGTGGTCTGGTCGATCAGGTGAACGCGTACGTCGGCAAGGGCGGGCATCACTTCGTCAATTATCGGGGTGAAACCATTCCCTGGTAATCCGCCGCCCCTGTGTGAGCGAGCTTGCTCGCTCACACAGGGGCATGGGTTGTTCGGTCGGACCGGGCTTGCCCATGGCGGCGATTTGATCGAAACTTCGCACCTCGCCTCCCCGGCGACCCTGGATCAGCAGACAGGGCAACACTGAGCTGGCAACCCTGAACCCAACTTTCAGAGGAGCCGGCCAACATGCCTGCGACCCGTACCTGGTTAAAAAATCCCCTCGCCATTTTCACCTCCAACGATCTCGATGCCCGTGGCGGCCTTGTGCTGCAAGACGGTGTGATCGTCGAAGTGCTCGGCCTCGGTCAACAACCATCGGCGCCATGCAATGCAGAGTTCGATGCCCGCGAACATGTGATTCTGCCGGGCCTGATCAACACCCATCACCACTTCTATCAAACCCTGACCCGCGCCTGGGCGCCGGTGGTCAACCAGCCGTTGTTCCCGTGGCTGAAAACCCTGTACCCGGTATGGGCTCGGCTGACCCCGGAAAAGCTCGCCCTCGCCACCAAAGTCGCGCTGGCTGAGTTGCTGTTGTCCGGCTGCACCACCGCGGCCGATCACCATTATCTGTTCCCCGAAGGCCTGGAGAACGCGATCGACGTACAGGTCGAAAGCGTTCGCGAACTGGGCATGCGGGCGATGCTGACGCGCGGCTCCATGAGCCTCGGCGAAAAGGACGGCGGGCTGCCGCCGCAGCAGACTGTTCAGGAAGGCCAGGTGATCCTCGATGACAGCCAACGCCTGATCGCCGAGTACCACGAACGAGGCGACGGTGCGCAAATCCAGATCGCCCTGGCGCCGTGCTCGCCGTTTTCGGTAACCCCCGAAATCATGTCCGCCAGCGCCGAACTGGCGAACAAACTCGACGTTCGCCTGCACACGCACCTGGCCGAAACCCTCGACGAAGAAGACTTCTGCCTGCAACGTTTCGGCCTGCGCACCGTGGATTATCTGGACAGCGTCGGCTGGCTCGGCCCGCGCACGTGGCTGGCACACGGCATTCATTTCAACCCGGACGAAATCGCCCGCCTCGGCGCCGCCCGCACCGGTATTTGCCATTGCCCGAGTTCGAACATGCGCCTGGCTTCCGGCATTTGCCCGAGCATCGAACTGACTGACGCCGGCGCGCTGCTCGGTTTGGGCGTGGACGGTTCGGCGTCCAACGACGCCTCGAACATGATGCTCGAAGCGCGTCAGGCGCTGTACATCCAACGCTTGCGCTACGGCGCTGAAAAGATCACGCCGGAACGTGTGCTGGGTTGGGCAACCAAAGGTTCGGCCAGTCTGCTGGGGCGTACCGATATCGGCGAACTCGCGGTGGGCAAGCAAGCCGACCTGGCGCTGTTCAAGCTTGATGAGCTGCGGTTCTCCGGCAGCCATGACCCGGTGTCAGCGTTGCTGCTGTGCGGCGCGGACCGTGCGGATCGGGTGATGGTCGGCGGCAAGTGGCGAGTGATCGATGGACAGGTCGAGGGGCTGGATCTCAAAGGTCTGATCGCCGATCACAGCCAGGCGGCTCGGCAGTTGATTGCCGGCACCTGATCGCCACGATCCTTGTGGGAGCTGGCTTGCCAGCGATAGCAGACTGTCAGCCAACAGAGATGTTGAATGTGACGGCCTCATCGCGGGCGAGCCCGCTCCCACAGGTTTCTCTGGCGGTTCAAAGGCCCAGCAACGACAACATGATGAAAGTCGCGAACAGCACAAAGTGAGTCATGCCTTCGATGGCATTGGTTTCACCATCGTTGAGGTTGATCGCGCTGACGATCAGCGTGAGGAAGATCATCACGGTCTGCACCGGGGTCATGGCCATCTGGAAGGGTTGGCCGGTGTAAAGCGCCATGGCCTCCATCACCGGCACCGTCAGGATCACCGTCGACAACGACGCCCCCATGGCAATGTTCACCACCGACTGCATACGGTTGGCCAATGCCGCGCGTAATGCGGTCAGAATCTCCGGCGCCGCCGAGATCGCCGCCACCAGAATTGCCGTGACCACCGGCGGCGCGCCCGTTCCTTCCAGGCCCAGGTCGAGGGTCTTGGACATCACCTCGGCCAACGCGCCAATCACTACAACACCCAACACCAGCAGGCCGATCGACAGCGTCAGGTTGACCGGCGTCGGTTCCTCGTCCATGGGCGTTTTCTTGCGGCGCTTGTCCGGGTAGCTGTAACTGAAAAAATAACTGTGCGGCCCGACCTGCATGCGCAGGAACAATGTGTAAAGCACCACCATCGCACCAATGGTGAACGCCGAATAAAGCTTCCAGTTGGCTTCGGGAATGAACTCCGGCACCACCATGGAAACGCCCATGGCGGTGAGGATCATCACGCTGTAGCTGCGCGCAGAATCATCGTTGTACGACTGTTCGCCGTGCTTGAGCCCACCCATCAACGCCGCCAGGCCGAGGATGCCGTTGATGTCGAGCATCACCGCCGAGTAAATCGTGTCGCGCACCAGGGTCGCCGAGGCTTCGTTACGCATCATGATCGCCAGGATCACCACTTCCACCAGCACGGCGGCCAAGGTCAGGATCATGGTGCCGTAGGGATCGCCGACTTTTTCCGCGAGCAATTCGGCCTGATGGGCAACGCGCATGGACGCGGCGACGATGAAGGCAATCAGTACCAGCCCGCCGATCAGCGCGACCATCTGGCCGCTGTGCAGCAGCCAGTGTTCCAGCGGGAACGCAACGATGGCGGCGATCAAGGCCAGTAGCAGAAAGCTTTCTTGCTTGAAAATCGTGAGCATGGCGGGCCTTTTGCCGTGGGGTGCGATAAGCCACTGACTGCGGTGCGGCGCTAACGTTTCGTTAAACCTTAGCGCACCAGTGAATGGCAGCCGTGCCAGGCTGCGCACTTTTATCGGTCTTGCGGGCCCCATCGCCAGCAGGCTGGCTCCCACATTGGAATGCGTTCTCCTGTGGGAGCTTGCCTGCAAGCGATGGCCGTTACGCGGTTTCACCGTTTGTTGTCTTGTTGGTCAGCAATTTGCATTGCCCCTGCCAACCTCAAAACAAAATGGAGTTGGATTCATGCACAAACGTCCGTTGCAGAAGCTGCTTTGCGCCATCACCGCGGCCATCGGCCTGAGCGCCAGCCTGACCGTCAGTGCTGCCGATCCGCTGAAAGTCGGCTTCGTCTATATCGGTCCGATCGGTGACCACGGCTGGACGTATCAGCATGAACAGGGGCGCAAGGCACTGGCGGAAAAGTTCGGCGACCGGATCACCACTAACTACGTGGAAAACGTCGCTGAAGGCGCTGACGCCGAGCGGGTGATCCGCAACATGGCCAAGGATAAATACGACCTGATCTTCACCACGTCCTTCGGCTACATGAATCCGACGTTGAAAGTCGCCAAGCAGTTTCCCAACGAGATCTTCGAACACGCCACCGGCTACAAACAGGACAAGAATCTGGGCACTTACCTGGCACGCACCTATGAGGGGCGCTACGTCGGTGGATTCCTCGCAGCGAAAATGACCAAGAGCAAGAAAATCGGCTACGTCGCTTCGTTCCCGATCCCGGAAGTGATCCGCGACATCAACGCCATTCAGCTGGCCTTGAACAAATACAACCCCGGCACCGAGATCAAAGTGGTGTGGGTCAACTCGTGGTTCGATCCGGGTAAAGAAGCGGACGCCGCCAACGCGCTGATCGACCAGGGCGTGGACGTGGTCTTCCAGCACACCGACAGCCCGGCACCGATCCAGGCGGCCGAACGCCGCGGCGTATATGCCGTGGGCTACGCTTCGGACATGGCGCACTTCGGGCCGAAAGCCGTGCTGACTTCCATCGTCAACGACTGGGCACCGCACTACATTCAGGCAACCCAAAGCGTGATCGACCACACATGGAAGTCCCAGGACTATTGGGGCGGTTTGAAGGAAGGAACGGTTGAGCTGCCCATCAGCGACCTGGTACCGGCCGCAGTGAAATCAGAAGCCGAGCAGATCATCGCCGACATCAAGAGCGGTGCAATGCATCCGTTCACCGGCCCGATCAAGGATCAGGCCGGGGCCGAGAAAATTCCTGCCGGTGTGAGCGCGACCAATGCGCAGCTCGCGTCGATGAATTATTACGTGGAAGGCATGAAGGCCGAGATGCCGAAGTAAATTTGCCCCCCACACAAACCCTGTGGGAGCCAGCCTGCAGGCGATGACGGAACATCTGATCATTCCCACGCTCTGCGTGGAAATGCAGCCCGGGACGCTCCGCGTCCCAAAAGGCCGAACGCAGAGCGTCCGTTGAGGCATTCCCACGCGAAGCGTGGGAATGATCACATCTTAACGTTTTCAAGGATTGTGCATGAACAGTCTTCCGATCATCGACATCGCCCCGCTGTACAGTGACGACCAAACCGCCTGGCAATCCGTCGCCACTGAAATCGACCACGCCTGCCGCGAGTGGGGCTTTTTCTACATCAAGGGTCACCCGATCAGCGCCGAACGCATCGACGCGCTGCTCGACAGTGCCAAACGTTTCTTCGCCCAGCCCACCGCCGAAAAGCTCAAGATCGACATTACCCAGACCCGCCACCATCGTGGTTACGGCGCCATCGCCACCGAACAACTCGACCCGGGCAAACCCAGCGATCTGAAAGAGACTTTCGACATGGGCCTGCATCTGCCCGCCGACCATCCAGACGTGCTGGCGGAAAAACCCTTGCGCGGCCCCAACCGTCACCCGTCACTGCCCGGTTGGGCAACGTTGATGGAGCAGCATTACGTCGACATGCAGGCCTTGGCGCAGACCCTCTTGCGGGCAATGACTTTGGCACTGGGCATTGAACGGGATTTTTTCGATACGCGCTTCAGCGAGCCGGTCAGCGTGTTGCGCCTGATTCACTACCCGCCGCGCCATACCGCCAGCTGCGCAGAACAACAAGGTGCCGGGGCCCATACCGACTACGGTTGTATCACCCTGCTCTACCAGGATGCTGCCGGCGGCTTGCAAGTGCGCAATGTCAAAGGTGAGTGGATCGATGCGCCACCGATCGAAGGCACGTTCGTGGTCAACCTCGGCGACATGATGGCGCGCTGGAGCAACGACCGTTACCTGTCGACGCCGCACCGGGTGATCAGCCCCCTCGGCGTGGACCGCTACTCGATGCCATTCTTCGCCGAACCGCACCCGGACACCCGCATCGAATGCCTGCCGGGGTGTCAGGACGAATTGCATCCGGCGAAATACCCGGCCACCACGTGCGCGCAATTTCTGCTCTCGCGCTTCGCCGATACCTATGCTTATCGACGGGAGCAAGAAGCCGTGTAGTGAACCGGCTGGTCAGGTTTTGCCAATTGTTCGCGCCAGCACCTGTAGAATGTCCGCCATCTGCACCTGATGAGAAAAGAATTATGTACGACTGGCTGAACGCACTGCCCAAGGCAGAACTGCACTTGCACCTGGAGGGTTCGCTCGAGCCCGAATTGCTGTTCGCCCTGGCTGACCGCAACAAGATCGCCCTGCCGTGGAGCGATGTCGAAACCTTGCGCAAGGCCTACGCCTTCAACAACCTGCAAGAATTCCTCGACCTGTATTACCGGGGTGCCGATGTGTTGCGCACGTCGCAGGATTTCTACGACCTGACCTGGGCTTACCTGCTGCGCTGCAAAGAACAGAATGTGATTCACACCGAACCGTTCTTCGACCCGCAGACCCACACCGACCGCGGCATCCCGTTTGAAGTGGTGCTCAACGGCATCGCCGCCGCACTCAAGGATGGCGAGCAGCAACTGGGTATCACCAGTGGTTTGATCCTGAGTTTCCTGCGCCATCTGAGCGAAGAACAAGCGCAGAAAACCCTCGACCAGGCGCTGCCGTTCCGCGATGCGTTCGTCGCCGTGGGCCTGGACAGTTCCGAGATGGGCCACCCGCCGAGCAAGTTCCAGCGCGTGTTCGACCGAGCCCGTGACGAAGGCTTCCTGACCGTCGCCCACGCCGGTGAAGAAGGCCCGCCCGAGTACATTTGGGAAGCTCTCGACCTGTTGAAAATCCAGCGTATCGACCATGGCGTGCGCGCCATCGAAGACGAGCGCCTGATGCAGCGGATCATCGACGAGCAGATTCCGCTGACCGTGTGCCCGCTGTCCAATACCAAGCTCTGCGTGTTCGATCACATGTCGCAGCACAACATTCTCGACATGCTCGAACGCGGCGTGAAAGTGACCGTGAACTCCGATGACCCGGCGTACTTTGGCGGTTATGTCACCGAGAACTTCCATGCGCTGCACACGCATTTGGGCATGACTCAAGACCAGGCCAAGCGCCTGGCGCAGAACAGCCTGGATGCGCGATTGGTAAAACCCTGACGGATAAAACAGCCTCTGTGGGAGCTGGCTACCCAGCTTCCACAGGTTTGATCTCAGGCCGTTAAAAAGCCATTTCCAGCTCGGTTTGCTCGACGAAGCGTTGGATTTCACGTTGCCCGGCGGCGGTGACCTGCAAGGCACGCGAATCATTGGGCAGGTTCAACCAGCCCGACTGCATGAACAACTGCAACAACGCAGCGCCCAATGACCCGCCCATGTGTGGACGTCTCTCGCTCCAGTCCGGGCAAGCACATGCCGCCTTGCCCTGACGATGGGCAAGCGCCTGAATATATACACCGCGTGTCGCCAACTCGTTGGAGCCCTTGAGGGTGATCGTCACTCGATGATCAAACTGCTCGATCCACCCCGCATCCAGCAAACGCTGATAAAGATCAGCCGCCAGGGTTCCGCCCAGATGGTCGCCGCACAGTCGCGCGCGCAACATCGATGAGCGCAGAGCCTGCGGCTTGGCCAGGGGAGCGGAGCGTTTGAAAATGTCCGGAATGTCCTGCGGCGCGCTGGCCAGTGTTGCGCTGGCCAGTGCTTCGATCGCGGCACCGACTTCAGGGGCTGACAGACGGAAAAACCGCTTGCGCCCTCGGGTCTCGACTTTCAATAGTCCCCCGGCGGATAAACGCCCCAGGTGTGCACTGGCCGAAGAAGGAGAAAGGCCGGCCAACAAGGCCAGCTCTTCGGTTTGACGCGCCGAGCCATCCATCAAGGCCCACATCATTGCGCTGCGCTTTGGGTCAGCCAGCAAGGTGGCTATCTGGCTGATGCAAGGTGCATGTTCCATGTATTCACTCCCTGTTGAATCGTTTCGTCTACTGCTCAGAGACATCTTGACCAGTAATGTGTCGTCGGCCAAGACGCAGAAACCGCCATAGCCCGGGCAAAGTCTTTGCTCACCCAAGCCATCACCGGGTATCTGTTACAGAGGGCAGGCATTGGGACGCGTGACCAGGCCGACGCCAGCGGGGCTTCGCCATCGCGATCGACGGTGGGTACTTCGGGCGAGCGCTAGTATAGGCGGGTTGACGGCCGGTTCCTGCCCTCCGCAAACCGTTGGTGGTGATAGTTCCTGAGGGAAATTTCGCTTTTTAACTGCGACTAATCATCGATACCCGCCAACCCCGGAAAATGACTGCTCAATTTTGCGCATCGACTGGCAAGCATTTCCCGCAACAGGTTCACTGGCTTACTCAATTGTGCGCGATGGGCGCACAACAGATTCAGCGGTGCGCGCTCACAAACCAGCTCAGGCATCAGTATTTTCAAACGACCGGCAAGCACATCCCAGGCGACATCCAGCCAAGACTTGTAGGCGATGCCAGCCCCCGCCACCGCCCACAGCCGCACGACATCGGCGTCGTCGCTGAAACGGTCGCCGCTGACGGTCAAACCGATCTCCCGCTTGCCATCGTGAAAGCTCCAATGATCGTGAACGCGGCTGCCAAGCATGAACAGCAGGCAATTGTGTTGCGCCAACTGCTCCAGTTGCCGCGGTTCGCCATGCCGGGCCAGATAACCCGGCGCCGCACATAACACGCGGCGGTTTTGCGGGGCGATAGGCAGCGCCACCAGGCTGGAGTCTTCTGGCTCGCCGTAACGCAAGGCTATGTCCACCGGTTGCCGGAACAGATCGGCGATGCGATCGCCTAACAGCAAACGCACGGTGAGTTTCGGGTGCTCGCGCTGAAACTCGTCCAGCCACGGCAACAGCAGGTTGCGACCGAAGTCTGACGGCGCCGACAGCTGCAACACGCCACTGACCTGATCCTGACCACTGGCCAGCAAACGCCGGCCTTCATCGAGGTTGCTCAAGGCTGCCCGGGCGTATTCAAGAAAGCCCTCACCCTCAGCGGTCAAACGCAGGCTGCGGGTCGAACGGGCGAGCAAGCGGGCACCGAGTTGCTGTTCGATGCGTTTCAACGCTGCGCTGGCCACCGCTGCCGACATGTCCATACCCCGTGCAGCTGCCGACAAACTGCCCAGGTCCGCAGCCCGAACAAACAACTGCAAGTCATCGAAACGCAGCATCCCAACACCCAATTATCAAAAAAATATTGAAAGAGACTGCTCTTTTAACGGCTTTTATCTTCAGGAGAAATAGCCAATCATCTGCCCATCGAAATCACCCGCTCCGGAGTCGCAGATGTCCCAGCCCTTTACCGCTATCGCCACCCTCATCGCCAAGCCCGGCCAACAGGATGCCCTCGAGCAACACCTGCGGGCGCTGGTGGAACCGACCCGAGCCGAAGCCGGTTGCGGGCAATATGACCTGCATCAGGACCTGGCCAATCCCCTTGCCTTCTACATGATCGAGAAGTGGAGCAGCGACGAAGCCCTGCAAGCCCATGACGACAGTGCGCACATCCAGAACTTTCGCGCCAAGGCCCCTGATTTTCTCGAACACTTCGAACTCACGCGCCTGCGCTCGATCGCCTGATAGCTTGTTCTCTTAATGTTGCGGAGCCACACATGAAAGCCATTGCCTATTACGCGTCCCTGCCAATCAGCGACGAAAAATCCCTGCAGGACATCGAACTGCCTGAGCCGGTCGCCGGGCCGCGTGATCTGTTGGTGGAGGTCAAAGCGATTTCGGTCAATCCGGTGGATACCAAGGTCCGCCAGAACGTCCAGCCTGAAGGCGGCGCAGCCAAAGTGCTGGGCTGGGACGTGGCCGGTGTGGTCAAAGCGGTCGGCAGCGAAGTGACGTTGTTCAAGGCCGGCGACAAGGTGTTCTACGCCGGCTCCATCGCCCGCTCCGGTGCCAATAGCGAACTGCACGTGGTGGATGAGCGGATCGTCGGCCATATGCCGAAAACCCTGGGTTTCGCCGAAGCCGCCGCCCTGCCGTTAACCGCGATTACCGCCTGGGAGTTGCTCTTCGAACGCCTGCAAGTACCCGAAGGTAATACAGACGAAAACCAAAGCCTGCTGATCGTCGGCGCGGCCGGTGGAGTGGGCTCGATTCTCACGCAACTGGCCAGGCAGCTTACCGGGCTGAGCGTCATCGGCACCGCCTCACGTCCACAGACACAAAGCTGGGTGAAAGAACTGGGCGCCCATCACGTGATCGATCACAGCCAGCCACTGAGCGAAGCACTCAAGCGCGCAGGCATCAACGAGGTCACTCACGTTGCCAGTCTGACCCAGACCGATCATCATCTGGATCAATTGGTCGAGGCGTTGGCACCGCAAGGCAAACTGGCGCTGATCGACGATCCGAAAACCCTTGACGTAACCAAGCTCAAGCGCAAGAGCCTGTCGCTGCACTGGGAATTCATGTACACCCGCTCACTGTTTGAAACAGCGGACATGATCGAGCAGCACCATCTGCTCAACCGCGTGGCGCAGTTGATCGATGCAGGCACATTGAAAACCACGGTAGGCGAACATTTCGGCACCATCAGTGCGGCGAATCTGCGCCGTGCACATACCTTGCTGGAAAGCGGCAAATCCAAGGGCAAGATTGTGCTGGAAGGATTTTAACCACCGGTAAAAAACATCGCAGGCCGCCCCAGAGCCTGCGATGTGTTTTGTTACAAACCGTCAGTCCGACAGTTATGCCCTGTCACGATAGCGATCGCATTCAGGTCTACAATCGAATCTCCTGCGAGGCCACCTTCTACGAGACATCTTTTACAAGAGGAATTCGGTAATGAAGATCCTGTTAAAAGAATTGGCAAAATCCCAGTGGCAAGTCCGCCTGGATCAACATGTCGTAACGTTCCGCAGCGAGTCCGAAGCCCGCAATTTCATGCGCACCCTGGAATCACGCATTCAAGCGCCTCACTCAATCCCCGTACTCCAACCACAGCGTGCTGCCGGCTGACCTTTAAACCGGGGCTTGCGCCATTGCCCGTGCATTTTGCAAACGCCGGGTGAACATCGCCACGCTCACCACCAGAATTGCACACAGGCTGATGACCATGGCCATCGGCATGGCGCTGCCGTCGTGCAGAACTCCCACCAGCGCGGCAGCACCGGCGGCCACGCTGAACTGCAGGCAACCGAGCATCGCCGAAGCGCTGCCGGCGCGAGCGCCCTGGCCGTTCATGGCGCACGCCGATGCGTTTGGCAGAATGCAGCCGAGGCTGGCGATACAGACAAAGAGCGGGATCAGTAACGGCCACAGCTGTGTCGTGTGCAATGCACTGACGCCAAGCAGAGCCAGGCCGGCACCCAGGTAGACCCACACGGCACGCGCAAGCAGGAATGCCGGCCCGCGCTTGGCCAGCAAACGCGCATTGACCTGCGCCACCAGAATGAAACCCGCGGCATTGGCACCGAAGAACCAGCCGAAATGTTCGGCCGGAACGCCATAAAGTTTGATGAAGACGAACGGTGAACCGGCAATGTAGGAAAACATCCCGGCGATGGCGATACCACCGGTCAACGCGTGGCCGAGGTACACCGGTTCTTTCAAGAGCCGAGCATATTGGCGCAACGCCCCCGATAGCGGTTGGCGTGGCAAATGGGCCGGCATGCTCTCGGGCAAGCCGAGTGCCACAGCCAACCCTGCCAGAGCACTGAAACCGGTCAGCGCAAGAAAGATCGACTGCCAGCCCGTCGTATTGACCAACAGGCCGCCGAGCATCGGCGCCAGAATCGGCGCCAGCCCCATCACCAGCATCAGCTGTGAAAACACTTTCGCCGAACCCACCGCGTCGCATTTGTCGCTGACGATCGCCCGGGAAATCACCATTCCCGCGCATCCGCCCAATGCCTGGACAAAACGTGCACCGATCAGCCATTCCAGGTTTGGCGCATAGGCGCACGCCAGCGAAGCGGCGGTGAACAGCCCCACGCCGGTGAGCAAAGGAATGCGCCGCCCGAAACGATCCGCCACCGGCCCGTAAGCCAGTTGGCCGATGGACAGGCCGAGGAAGTAGGCGGCCAATGTCAGCTGAACGTGTTTTTCATCCGTACCGAACGCGAGCGCCATGGCCGGGAAAGCCGGCAGGTAGAAATCGATCGCCAATGGACCGAAAGCGCTTAACGCGCCAAGAATCAGAATGGTACGGAAGTTCATCAGGCACCCAGGGGCATTAGTCGGCAGCCCGACAGTCTAGCCGCGCATGGACGCCTTGAACATTACGATAGCTCGCTAACTATTAAAAAGATCAGGCGAGTTTGGCGCCATAGCCCTCTTCGCTGATCGCCTCGATCACCTGTTGCGCTGTCAGGGCACTCTCGACGCCGACCTCTCTCGCCGCCAGATCGACCCGTACGCTGGCCGCAGGATCTTTAGCCTGAACGGCCTCGGTGATGGCCCTGACGCAATGACCGCAGGACATACCTTCAACATTGAACACTTGCATGGAAAACTCCCTGGATGTGGCTCTTGAATGAGGTTGAGTACAGTCTCGAGCTTGCCACCATGGCAAGGTCAAGTTCTGAAGTGATCTGCCGGGCTGGCAATCATCGTCGCGCTCGGCCAAGCTGCGAGCATCAATGACTCGATCTCAGGAGATTCAGCCATGCGCTGGTCAGTTTTCAGCCTGTTTGGCTTCCTCAGCCTTTTCGCCGCCGTGCCGTCGGCCAGTGCCGCCGGGGAGGACTATGGCGTGCTGATCATTTCCCGCGAGCGCCTGGAAGTCGCGACCAGCTGCGAAATCGGCGTGTACATCCAGGACCAATTGGCGGCGCGGCTGTTCCAGGAACAAAGCACCTCATTCAATCTGCCGCCGGGCAATGTGTCCCTGCGCCTCAAACTGCTGCCGGGTCAGGTGCCTGGCTGCAATCCGGGCATGTTGGCGCCGGGCTCGCAGGACATTCAGCTCCGGGCGGGCGATGTGCTCAAGTACCGGATTGCGATGACGCAGGAAGGGATGTACCTGAAGCGCGCAGGGCTCGGTTACTGAAGACCACCACCCTGTAGGCGCGAGGCTTTCCCGCGAAGGGGTCATTTCATTCGATATCGATTATTGAATGTGGCGCGCCCTTCGCGGGCAAGCCTCGCTCCTGCATAGGCAAAACTTTGCGCTTGACCTTGCCAGCATGGCAAGGTTGATCCTGTAGACATCTACTACAGGGAGTGCGACCGATGTCCGATTCCACCACGTTCGATCTGCCGATTGCCGGCATGACCTGTGCCAGTTGCGCCGGCCGTGTCGAGCGCGCCTTGAGCAAGGTCATCGGGGCCAGCGCCGTGAGCGTCAACCTCGCCACCGAACAGGCGCGGGTTCAGGCGCCAGCCGATAGCCTGCCAGCCTTGATGGATGCCGTGGCAAAGGCTGGCTACAGCGTGCCACAGCAAACCCTTGAATTAAACATCGACGGCATGACCTGCGCGTCCTGCGTCGGCCGCGTCGAGCGTGCGCTGACCAAAGTGCCCGGGGTGAAAAGCGTCAGCGTCAACCTGGCGAACGAGCGCGCTCATCTTGAACTGCTCGGGCAGATCGATCCGCAAACCTTGATCGGCGCCGTGACCAAGGCCGGCTATGGCGCCAGCGTCCGGGAAGCCGAACACCCGCAAACCGACAATCAACAGTCCCGCCTGCAACACGAACGCTGGGCCTTGATCGCGGCCATCACCCTCGCCTTGCCGCTTGTCTTGCCGATGCTCCTGCAACCGTTCGGTGTGCATTGGATGCTCCCGGCGTGGGCGCAATTTGCCCTGGCCACCCCGGTGCAATTCATCTTCGGCGCGCGGTTTTATGTGGCGGCGTGGAAAGCTGTGCGCGCCGGTGCCGGCAACATGGATTTGCTGGTCGCACTGGGCACCAGCGCCGGTTATGGCTTGAGTGTCTACGAGTGGGCCATCGCTGCCGGACGCATGCCGCATCTGTATTTCGAAGCGTCGGCGGTGGTGATTGCCTTGGTGTTGCTGGGCAAGTACCTGGAAAGCCGCGCCAAGCGCCAGACTGCCAGCGCCATCCGCGCACTCGAAGCGTTACGCCCGGAGCGGGCGATTCAGGTAATCGATGGCCGTGAACAAGATGTCGCCATCAGTGCCCTGCGCTTGAATGATCTGGTGCTGGTCAAACCCGGCGAACGCTTTCCGGTGGACGGCGAAGTGATCGAAGGCCAAAGCCATGCCGATGAAGCGTTGATCAGCGGTGAAAGCCTGCCGGTACCGAAACAACCCGGCGATAAAGTGACCGGCGGTGCGATCAACGGTGAAGGTCGATTACTGGTCCGCACTCGGGCGCTCGGCGCGGAAACCGTGTTGGCACGCATCATTCGCCTGGTGGAAGACGCTCAGGCAGCGAAGGCACCGATCCAGAAACTGGTGGATAAAGTCAGCCAGATCTTCGTGCCCGTGGTGCTGTTGCTGGCCCTGGCGACGCTGATCGGCTGGTGGCTGTATGGCGCACCACTGGAAACGGCGCTGATCAACGCCGTTGCGGTGCTGGTGATCGCCTGTCCTTGTGCGTTGGGCCTGGCCACACCCACGGCGATCATGGCCGGCACCGGGGTGGCGGCGCGTTACGGAATTCTGATCAAGGACGCCGAAGCGCTGGAACGTGCCCATGAAGTCAGTGCGGTGGTGTTCGACAAGACCGGCACCCTGACCTCCGGAGCCCCACGCATCGCGCACTTGAGTGCGGTGGACGGTGACGAAGCCGCCCTGCTGCAATGGGCCGGCGCGCTGCAACGGGGCAGTGAACACCCTTTGGCCAAAGCCGTACTGGACGCCTGTACTGAACGCAGGTTGCAGGTGGACGACGTCACCGACAGCCAATCACTGACCGGACGCGGCATTGCCGGCACCCTTGAAGGTCGACGACTGGCGCTGGGCAACCGGCGTCTGCTTGAAGAAAGCGGCCTGAACGCCGGTGCCCTGGCTGAATCCGCCGCAGTGTGGGAAACCGAAGGCCGTACCTTGTCCTGGCTGATCGAACAAAAACCCGAACCACGGGTGCTGGGCCTGTTTGCCTTTGGCGACACGCTCAAGCCCGGTGCTCTGCAAGCGGTACAGCAATTGAGCGCACGGCACATCAGCAGCCATTTGCTGACCGGCGACAATCGCGGCAGTGCCAACGTGGTTGCGCAGGCACTGGGCATCAGAGACGTGCACGCCGAAGTGTTGCCAGCGGACAAAGCCGCGACGGTGGCTGCGCTGAAACAGACCGGCGTGGTGGCGATGGTCGGCGACGGCATCAACGACGCCCCAGCCTTAGCTGCGGCCGACATCGGCATCGCCATGGGCGGCGGCACCGACGTGGCCATGCACGCCGCCGGCATCACCCTGATGCGCGGCGACCCGCGCTTGGTGCCCGCTGCACTGGAGATCAGTCGCAAGACCTACGCGAAAATCCGCCAAAACCTGTTCTGGGCGTTCGTCTATAACCTGATTGGTATTCCGCTGGCAGCGTTCGGTTTCCTCAACCCGGTACTGGCCGGCGCAGCGATGGCGTTGTCGAGCGTCAGCGTGGTGAGCAATGCGTTACTGTTGAAAACCTGGAAACCCGCGGACTTGGAGAACAATCGATGAACATCGGTCAAGCGGCCCGGCACAGTGGCCTGAGCGCAAAAATGATCAGGTATTACGAATCCATCGGATTGCTCAAGGCAGCCCACCGTACCGACAGCGGTTATCGGGTGTACGGTGATGACGACTTGCACACCCTGGCATTCATCAAGCGCTCGCGGGACCTGGGGTTTTCCCTGGAAGAAGTCGGCAAGCTGCTGGCCCTGTGGCACGATCGCCAACGTGCCAGTGCCGATGTGAAGGCGCTGGCCCGCCAGCATATCGATGAACTGAACCAGAAGATCCGCGAGTTGGGGCAATTGCGCGATACCTTGCAGGACCTGGTTGAGCACTGCCAGGGCGATCATCGACCTGATTGTCCGATTCTGAAGAACCTTGAGTCGGGGTGCTGTGCCTGATCGCAGCTTCTACAGGAGGATGTGTGTTGTGCATAAAAAACCCGGCCGAAGCCGTAATGCTGTTCACTTAAGAGAACGTTAGTATCCTGTGGCGAGGGAGCTCGTCGCATCGCCGCACCGTCCCGCTGGGCTGCGCAGCAGTCCTTTTTAGGGCCGCTTCGCGCCCCAGCGGGAGCAAGCTCCCTCGCCACGGGTACAGTGTTCTTCCCTTAAGTGAACAGCATTAGGCCGAAGCCGGGTTTTTGTTTAGCCAATCACTGCATCCATGGCGGAGGCGGCTCTTCGGTTTTGCTGGCTGGCGCATCGTCAGCGGCACGGGCTGCTTGCTTGCGCTCTTCATCCAGGCGCGCCGCCTCGATCTCACGCATGATGCCGCCAACGTCGGCCAGCTCTTCCGGCTCGTCGAACTCGCCGGTCAGGACGCTGGCCGGGTGCAGGGTGCCGGCCTCGTACAAGGCCCACATTTCCTTGGCATAACGGGTCTTTTTCAACTCCGGTGCGAACCGCCCGAAGTACGACGCCATATTGCCCACATCCCGTTCCAGCATGCTGAACGCGTGGTTGTTGCCCGCGGCATCCACCGCTTGCGGCAAGTCGATGATCACCGGACCGGTCGGCGTCAGCAGAACGTTGAACTCGGACAGGTCACCGTGCACCAAACCGGTACACAACATCAGCACGATCTGCGAAATCAGAAAGGCGTGATACTCGCGGGCCTGGTCAGGCTCCAGCACCACGTCGTTCAAACGCGGCGCGGCATCGCCGTATTCGTCGGCCACCAGCTCCATGAGCAGCACGCCTTCGAGGAAGTCATACGGCTTGGGCACCCGCACGCCGGCACTGGCCAGACGGAACAGCGCCGCCACTTCGGCGTTCTGCCAGGCGTCTTCGGTTTCCTTGCGGCCAAACTTGGAGCCCTTGGCCATGGCCCGGGCCTGACGGCTGTTGCGCACCTTGCGGCCTTCCTGATACTCGGCTGCCTGGCGGAAACTGCGTTTATTCGCCTCCTTGTAGACCTTCGCGCAACGTAGCTGGTTGCCGCAGCGCACTACATAAACAGCTGCTTCTTTACCACTCATGAGTGGGCGCAGCACCTCGTCGACCAGACCGTCCTCGATCAGGGGTTCAATGCGTTTTGGAGTCTTCATCAGCTTTTATTGTGGGTCCTTTATTACCAAACACGCGAAAGTCATTCGTTATACGGCAATCCACTCACCGGTGGGAGGGGGGGCCGACCTATGAACACTGCCAGGAGCAACACAAAGCACACAATGTGCCGGATTCCTCACAAAAACCTGACGTCCATCGCCGGGCGCCAATGATCATAGCCGAGGCTGTGTCGCTTGTTCTTCAGGGCCTGCGAGGGCATTTGTGACAGAAGCTGACATCCGCCTTCCCGCGCTTCGCAGGATTTTTCCTGGCGCCCCTCAATTTCCTCCGACAACAGCCGAAGTCCTAAGTGACAAAGTGAATTGTCCGACAAACGCTTCGCCAACAAATAGCGCATCGCACTCAAGGATTCGAGTAGACCAAGAACGTTTTCGGCTGCCAAAAATCCGCGAGTCATCTGCACTGCGTGGGCCTACAAGAAAATCTGGAGCGCGGATGAACATCAAACAGAAGTTGACCTGGGCGTTTGCAATCATCGCCTGCTTGCCCGTGGTGCTGGTCGCCACCCTCGTTGTGCTGAACTTGCGCAGTGATGCCAAGGACGGATTCGTCGACAGCAGCGGCCGAGAAATCCGTCAGGTCAGCAATGCCATGCAACTGTTTTTCGACGGTATCAGCCAGAACGTCGAGTACCTGGCCAAGCAACCGTTGATCAAGAATTCCGACGACAGCCTCAAGACCTACATGGCCGCCAACGCCGAGACCATCCCCCAAGGCGAGATGGACAAAAAGATCTTCGGCTTCCTGCAGGACCTGGGCAATGCTCACCCGTCCTATGCCTACGCGATTCTCGGCACCGCCGCCGGTGGCTACGTGTCGTGGCCGGACGATGCCAAGCTGGCCAACTACGACCCGCGCCAGCGTCCGTGGTACAAGGCGGCCCAGGCAAAACCGGGCAAGCCGTTCCGTACCGAGGCCTATTACTGGGCCGAAAACGACACGTCCTACGTCAGCACCGTACGCACCATCGATAACAAGCTGGGTAGCAATGGCGGCGTGGTCAGCATCGACGTGTCGCTCAAACAGCTCACCGAACTGGTGAAGCAGATCAAGCTCGGCGAAACCGGCTACCTGATGCTGCTGGAAAACTCCGGCACCGTGCTGGTTGACCCAAAGCAACCGGAGCACAATTTCAAGGCCCTGAGCAGCCTCGGCGAAGGTTATGCGCAGCTGGCCAAGGCTGGCAAAGGCCTGGTCGAAGTCGAACTCGATGGCGAGCGCTACATGGCCAACGTCTGGCCGTCGGAGCAACTGGGCTGGACCTTCATCGGCCTGATCAAGCAAAGCGACGTAATGAGCACCGCGACCCAGCTGACCTGGTTGATCGCGATCATTGCAGCGGTGCTGGCGGTGATCTTCGCCGTGGTCGGCGCCAGTTTCGCCAGCGTCATCGTGCGTCCGATCCGCAGCGTGGCCGATGGCCTGGAAGGCATCGCCCAAGGTGAAGGCGACCTGACAAAAAACCTGCAGATCCGTGGCAGTGACGAAACCGCGCAACTGGCCAGCTGGTTCAACCAGTTCCTCACCGCGATTCGCAACCTGATCCAGAGCATCGGCGGTGCCGCGACGAAGATTCTCGCCACGTCCAAAAGCTCGACCCAGGTTTCCAGCGATATGGCTGAAGCCGCCGGGCGCCAGCGTGAAGCGGTGGACATGGTGTCCACGGCGTTCCACGAAATGGTCGCCACCGCCAACGAAGTGGCGCGCTCGTGCAGCCAGGCTGCCGAATCCGCCGACAGTGGCCAGCGTCAGGCCCGCGAAGGCCAGCAGCAGATCGACGCGGCAGTGAGCAGCGTCGATCGCCTGAGCCAGGAAATCGAACAGTCCGCACAATCGATGCAACAGCTTGAGCGCGACAGCAATGACATTCAGTCGATCCTCGGCACCATTCGCTCGATCGCCGAACAGACCAACCTGCTTGCGTTGAACGCGGCCATCGAAGCGGCGCGGGCCGGTGAGCAGGGGCGTGGCTTTGCGGTGGTGGCGGACGAAGTGCGGGCACTGGCCAAACGCACGGCCGACTCCACCGCGGAGATCGACGGGCTGCTAGGCAACCTGGCCAAGCGCACCAGCCAGGTGACGCAACAGATGCACGCCAGCCTGGAAGTGTCGCAGCAGTCGGTATCACGCATCGGCGAAGCGCGCAGCAGCTTCGGGCAGATCCGCGAGTCGGTGGACGTGATCCGCGACATGAACACGCAGATCGCCACCGCGGCGGAACAACAGCATCAGGTGGCTGAAGACATCAACCGGCACATCAGCCAGATCCATGGCGATGCGCAACTGGTGGCTGAGCTGGCGAACTCGGCGCGCCTGGATTCGCAGAGCCTGGCCGGGTTGTCCAATGAGCTGGACGGGTTGGTGCGCCGTTTCCGCACCTGACCGGCGGACCGCTGCGCGGTCAATCGCTGGCAAGCCAGCTCCCACAGGTTATGCGTCGAGCCGAAATCATGCGGCTCACATCATTCTCTGTGGGAGCTGGCTTGCCAGCGATGGGGCCCTTACTGCCGAAACAACTCTCCCGGGGTAAACCCGAACAGACTTTTGAACGCCGCAATAAACGCCGACGTCGAGTCATATCCACAAGCCAGCGCGACATTGGTCACGCTGTCACCCTCTTCCAGCAAACTCAATGATGACAGCAAGCGCGCACGTTGCCGCCAGCCACGGAAGCTCAACCCGGTTTCACGCTGGAACAGGCGCATCAGGGTTTTTTCCGATGTGCCCAGGCGCTCTGCCCATGCCTGCAACGTCACGTTGCGGTCGGGGTTTTCAATCAGCTCGTTGCATAAACCCAGCAACCGTTCGTGGCGAGGCAATGGCAGGGAAAAACCGACTTCCGGCAACCCGGCCAATTGATCGAGCAACACACTCACCAACCGCGCCTCCTGGCTGTCGCCCTGCGGGTACTCCACAGGCAGCAAACAAAAACTCTTGATCAACTCCCGCGCCAACGGTGTCACTTCCAGCACCCGGCAACGCCCGTCCGCCCACTGGCAATCTTCACGTCGCACATAGAGGCTGCGCATCTCGGCGCGCATCGACGTCACCACTTGGTGATCAAGGTCCGCTGGAATCCAGATGCCCCACTGCGGTGGCGCAAAGAAACTGCCTTCAGCGGTGTGCACCCCGAGAACGCCACTGATGGCATAGGAAAACTGCACCCAGTCGTGGCGATGGGAAGGGGTCCATGAACCGGCATTGAGACTCTCCACCCGGGCATACAACGGACGCGGCAGCACGGTGATCGGTGGGATGCTTCGTTCGAGGGAAATTTGTCCGTTGGTCGGCATTGACTGGCCTTGTGCGATGCGGCTGACAGGGCCGACGTTAAGGCATGCCCCTTATCTATTCAAATTCGGTGATCCTTGTGGGAGCGGGCTTGCCCGCGATTGCGAGCTCTCTGACACATTGATGTTGGATGTGCCGACGTCATCGCGGGCAAGCCCGCTCCCACAGGTTCCTGGTTTCAACCCATAACACTCTTCAACGTTCGATAATGGCGGTAACCCCCTGCCCACCCGCTGCACAAATCGAAATCAGCCCACGCCCCCTTTCCGCCGCATCCAGCAGTTTCGCCAGGTTCGCAACAATGCGCCCTCCCGTGGCGGCGAACGGATGCCCCGCCGCCAGTGAACTGCCTTTGACGTTGAGTCGGCTGCGATCGATCGAACCCAGCGCAGCATCGAGGCCGAGGCGGGTTTTGCAGTATTGCGGATCTTCCCAGGCCTTCAACGTGCACAGCACCTGTGCGGCGAAGGCTTCGTGAATTTCGTAGTAGTCGAAGTCCTGCAAGCTCAGGCCGTTGCGCGCCAGCAAACGCGGAACCGCGTAAACCGGCGCCATCAACAAGCCTTCGGCACCATTGACGAAGTCCACCGCCGCGGCCTCGCCGTCACGCAGGTACGCCAGAATCGGCAAGCCACGCTCGTTGGCCCACTGCTCGCTGCCCAACAACACCAGCGATGCGCCATCGGTCAGCGGCGTTGAGTTACCTGCAGTCAGCGTGCCCTTGGCGCTTTTTTCGTAGGCCGGTTTAAGCGCGGCAAGTTTTTCCAGTGTCGAATCAGCCCGCAAATTATTGTCACGGGTCAGACCGAGGAACGGCGTCATCAGATCGTTGTGCCAACCTTCGGCATAGGACGCCGCCAACTTCTGATGACTTTCCAGAGCCAGTTGATCCTGTTCTGCGCGGGGGATGTTCCAGGTTTGCGCCATCAACTCGCAATGTTGCCCCATGGACAAACCGGTGCGCGGCTCGCCGTTGCGCGGGAATTCGGGGATCAGATGGCGCGGTCGCAATTGCAGAAAGGTTTTCAGTTTGTCGCCCGTGCTCTTGGCACGGTTGGCCTGCAGGAGGATTTTGCGCAGCCCTTCGCTGACGCTGATCGGCGCATCGGAGGTGGTATCAACGCCACCGGCAATGCCGCACTCGATCTGCCCCAGGGCAATCTTGTTGGCCACCAGCAACGCAGCTTCCAGTCCGGTACCGCACGCCTGCTGAATGTCATAGGCCGGGGTTGCAGGCGACAAGCGCGAGCCGAGTACGCATTCGCGGGTCAGGTTCATGTCTCGCGACAACTTGAGTACCGCGCCGGCGACCACCTCGCCGATGCGCTGACCGTGCAGGTTGTAGCGTTCGATCAAGCCTTCGAGCGCGGCGGTGAGCATCACCTGGTTGCTGGCGGTGGCGTATGGCCCGTTGGACCTGGCGAAGGGAATCCGGTTACCGCCGATGATTGCGACGCGACGCAGTTGAGTCATGAAAATCCCCTGATGAAATATCCGATGTGGAAACCGTCCTCTGTAGGAGCGAAGCTTGCTCGCGAAGGTGTGTCAGCTACATTTATGTCAACTGATACACCTTCGCGAGCAAGCTTCGCTCCTACAGGGATTCGGTTGTCATTTATATCCCGCCTGGTTCAAGCGTAGGCCTTATCTCGTGGATCGAACGACTGATTGCCATTCGTGGTCCACACTTTGAACCCCAGCTTTCGGAGCGCGTTCCATGTCTGACCGCTATATCGACTTTGCCAATTCATCCATCGGCCATCGTCTGGTCGGCGCCTTGGGCCTGCCTTCACCGACTCGGCTGGAGCGCTGGCAAGCCGGTCGGCTGCGTCCGGTGGAGGGTGCTCTGCTGATTGGCGGCGGGCCATTGGCGGAGAACGTCAGCGCCTTTGCCAATCGCCTGACCGACGCGATCTACAGCTACGGCACGGAACCCTCGATGGCGACGGCGTGGATTCCCGGGCACGGCCCGAAACTCAAAGCCGTGGTGTACGACGCCAGCAATCTGCTGCACACCGATCAGCTCAAGCAGCTGCGCGAGTTCTTCCAGCCGCTGATGAAAAACCTCGATCACAGTGCGCACCTGGTGATTCTCGGGCGTGACCCGCAGACCTTGACCGACCCGTTCGCCGCCAGCGCCCAACGTGCGCTCGAAGGTTTCAGTCGCTCGCTGGCCAAGGAACTGCGCAGCGGCGGCACCTTGCAACTGATCCATGTCGGCGAAGGGGCCGAGGATCAACTGGAAGGCCCGCTGCGGTTTTTCCTTTCGCCAAAAAGCGCGTTCGTTTCCGGCCAAGTGATTCGCCTGAATCCCTGCGATACGCCGGTGACGGACTGGACGCGACCGCTGGCCGGACGCAAGGCGCTGGTCACCGGTGCCGCGCGAGGCATCGGCGCATCCATTGCCGAGACCCTGGCCCGGGACGGTGCCGACGTCATCCTGCTCGACGTGCCACCGGCCAAAAATGATCTGGAGGCCCTCGCCGCTCGCTTGGGTGGACGTAGCATCACCCTGGATATCTGCGCCGAAGACGCCGCCGCGCAACTGGTCGAACAACTGCCCGACGGGGTCGATATCGTGGTGCACAACGCCGGCATCACCCGCGACAAAACGTTGGCCAACATGACCCCTGAATTCTGGGACGCGGTGCTTGCAGTCAACCTCAACGCGCCACAAGTGTTGACCAAAGCCTTGCTCGATAACGGCACCCTGCGCGACAACGGCCGGGTGATTCTGTTGGCGTCGATCAGCGGCATCGCCGGTAACCGCGGGCAAACCAACTACGCGGCGAGCAAGGCTGGGCTGATCGGTCTGGCGCAAGCCTGGGCACCGCTATTGCAAGCGCGGGGTATCAGCATCAACGCCGTGGCGCCGGGTTTTATCGAAACCCAAATGACCGCGCACATCCCGTTTGGCCTTCGCGAAGCCGGGCGGCGCATGAGTTCGTTGGGCCAGGGCGGCTTGCCGCAAGACGTTGCCGAAGCGGTGGCCTGGCTGGCTCAACCGGGCACCGGGGCCTTCACCGGGCAAGCCTTGCGTGTGTGCGGGCAAAGTGTTTTGGGGGCTTAGGCATGAGCATCGACTGGCACACACTCAATCGCGAACCCAGCCTGCCGGGACTGTACGCACAGGCGGCGACGCGACGAAAAATCACGGGGACCAGCTTGCCGACCACTGGCCTGCGCTGCTGGGTCGATGTCGATGCAAAGCGTCTGGCGGCCTATCGCAAGGTCTGCGGTTTTGCCGACAACAGCCTGCTGCCACCCACTTACCCACATATCCTCGCCTTCGCCTTGCAGATGCAATTGCTGACTGCCAAGGACTTTCCGTTTCCGTTGCTGGGGCTGATTCATCTGAGCAATCGCATTCGCGTGCTGCGCCCCATGGGTGGACTCAATCGGGCGCGTGTCAGCGTGCATGTGGAAAACTTGCAACCCCATGCCAAAGGCGCGACGTTCGATCTGGTGACCACCCTGGATGATCAACTCGGGCCGCTGTGGGAGGCGCAAAGCCAGATGCTGTGCCGAGGGGTCAAACTCGAAGGCGAGCCCGTGGAGGAAGTGTTGGCGTCGACGCTGACGCTCACGCAAGTGGCCCAGTGGAAGGCGCCAGCGGATATTGGCCGGCAATACGCCAAGGTGTCCGGGGACTACAATCCGATTCACCTGAGCTCGGCCAGCGCCAAACTGTTCGGCTTTCCATCGGCCATCGCCCATGGGCTTTGGAACAAGGCTCGCACACTGGCCGCGTTGGCCGAACATCTGCCGGCGGCAAACATCGAGATCGCGGTGCAATTCAAAAAGCCGGTTCGCCTGCCCAGCGAAGTCGCATTGCTTTCCAGCGCGGCGGGGTCCAGTGGTAATCTGCAATTGATCGGGGCTGGGGATCTTGAACACATGGTCGGGCATTGGCGACCGGTTGCCTGACAGATCAACAGATCGCAGCCTGCGGGGCTGCGATCTTTTCGGCTCCCTAACATGGTCAATTGTGTATATATCACTTAAGTTTTCTCCCTCCTCGCCTTCTCCCTCTCCAGCCACACCCTGCTTGATTTAAAAGGCATTTTCACCCGCGGCCAACCCCAAGGTATTAGCCCTTAGGCAGCACGCGCGCGCGTGTATAAAACGGTTTAATACCAAGTGGAGAATGGCGTTGCAGAAGCCTTGCGATTGATATGTGGACAACGGACGGAGGCATGGCCGGCGACAGAACCGGTCAGCCATCGAAGACAACGACGTTGTTACAGGTGCAAGGACTTTCAATCATGAAAACTCAAGTTTTGTGCAAATCCGCAATTGCATTGGCGCTCATTCTCTCGCTAGGTCTGGCCGGTTGCAGCAGCGGCGGTGGCGGTCATGACAGCAGCTCCGACAGTTCCTCACCCGATGGCCAGACCTCTGCGGGTGCTGGTGGTGCAGCCGGTGGTTCAGACGGCACCGCTGGCACAGGCGGGGCAGGTACAGGTGGAACAGGAGGCACTGGCGGTGGCGGTGGCGGCACCACTGACCCGACCAGTCCGACCAATCCAACCGACCCCACCAACCCGACCAATCCAACGGTAACGCCGCTGGTGACCACCACCCTGCTTCAGGACGTCGGCACCACTGTCGGTGGCGTCGGCGATGGCGTAGGGCAGATCGGCGATTCGCTGGGCTCGGTTCCGGTGGTCGGTGGCGTGGTACAAAGCGTGGTCAACACCACCGGCAACGTGGTCAGCACATTGGGTGACGGCGTGGCCGATGGCTTGGGCAAACTCGGCACCGATCCGAATGGCCTCGGTGTCACCGCCTCGGCAGTCGGCGGCGTCGTGCAGGATGTCGGTGACGGCGTTTCCGATGTCAGCGGCAAACTCGCGACCGCCACCAACAGCGTGCCGGTGGTGGGTGGCGTAGTGACCCGCGTTGCGCCGGTGCTCGATGGGGTCGGCGAGCGAGTCACCATGCTTGGCGACACGTTGAGCACCGCGACCACCAGCGGTCCGCTGGGCTCAGTGACCCAGGAAGTCGGCAACAAACTGGTGCCGGTGATCGCCATGGTCGAGAGCACCACCGACAAGGTCGGCGACGCCACCGGCCTGGGCGATCCGCTCAAGGGCATCGTGCAGAAAGTCGGCGACACGGTTGATGGCATAGGTGGAAAAGTCACCGATGCCGGCAACGGCAACGCACTGACCAACACCGTCGGTGGCACCCTGAGCAACACCGGCACAGCGGTCGGCAAGGTCGGAGGCCTGCTGGCCAACGGCAGCGGATCTGGCGGCGGCCTGGGTGGCAACGGCCTGTTGGAAACCGTCGGCGGCGCTGTGGTCAACGTCGGTAGCGGGCTGAACATCGGCAACACCAATGGCGTGGTCAGCGCGGTCGGCGTGAACGGTGCGGCTGGCGGTAATCTGATCGCCTCGGTGGGAAGTGCTCTGGGCGGTAGCGGTATCGCCAATACCGGACCGACCGCGGCGCTGGGCACCGTCGCCACAAGCATCGGGGCCGCGATCAATCCCGTCACCACTGGCGTGACCGGCCTGACCCAAAACATCGGCAGCGCGACCGGCATTGGCTCCCCGGTCGCCAGCCTCACCGGCCAGGTCGGCGGCGCCGTTGCCAACCTCGGCGGCGCGATTACCGGCAGCAACGCCAACCCGGTTGTCGCCGCAGTCGGCACCACAGTCACCACCGTGGGCGGCACCGTTGCGGCGGTCGGCGGGCTGGTCAACAGCGGCACCGGCACCGGCACCTCCGGTGGCCTGGGCGGCGTGTTGGGTGGGCTGACCGGCGCACTGGGAGGAAACCAACGCTGAATTGCACCTGGCCGATTCGACGGCCTTACCTACAGCGCCTACGCTTGGTTGGAGGCGGAAGATTCTGATCAGTCTTCCGTCTTTTTCTTTGGGTCACGAAGACCCACGCGACACAGCGGTTTGAACAGGGAGTGTCCTATGCGCATTTTGCCTTGCCTGCTGTTACTGCCCCTCAGTTGCACCGCTTTCGCCGACACCCTCCCCAGCTTCCTCAACAGCAACGACACGATCCGCAACCTGCCGGTACCCAACCTGCCCGCCGACGCCTATCGTCCAACAGCCGCCCCCCTGCAAGTGCCGGAGCCCGGCGCCACACAAGCGCAACCGTTGATGATGGGTACCAAGGTCAATCTCAAAACCGTGCAGATCGAAGGCGGGACCATTTACCCGCTGACGGAACTGGCCGCTATTTACCAACCGCTGCTGGGCCACGAAACCAGCCTGGCCGACCTGATCGAAGCGACCCGCAACATCACCCGCCGCTATCAACAGGATGGCTACTTGCTGTCCTACGCGTTTCTGCCACGGCAGTCGTTCGATAACGGTGTGGCGCGGGTGGTGCTGGTGGAAGGCTACATCAGGAATTACCAACTGCAGGGCGACATCGGACGGGTCAAAGGCCTGCTCGACAAACTGGTGGCCAAACTCCAGACCGAACGGCCGCTGACCCGCAAAACGTTCGAACGTTACACCACGTTGATGAGCCGAATACCCGGCGTGACCCTGCAAGCGCAAGTCCCGCCGCCGGGCACCACCGATGGCGCGACCGACCTTATCGCCCAGGCCAGCCGCAAGCCCTTCACCAGCAGCCTGAGCACCACCGACGACAACCGCAACGGCACCCAGGCCTTGCTCGGCGTGAGCAGCAACTCCCAGACCGCCATGGGAGAACAACTGAGCCTCAGCGGCCTGTTTCCACCGGGGGATGACGATGAACATTACTATCGTCTGGACTACAACCAGTTCCTCAATGCCGAAGGCATGCAACTGGCACTGTCCGCCTCCCGCTACCGCGCCGACCTTGGTACGAATATCAGACTCGATAACGGCCTTGAGCTCGAACCCCACCGGGAAAACGACCGGTATTCCATTGGCTTCAGCCATCCGGTCATTGCCTCGCCCAACGAACTGCTCAGCGCCGGAGCGCGGTTGTACGCGGTCAACGACAAGACCCGCTACAAAGTGGTGGGTTTCCCGCTCAGCGTTGAAGAACGCACCGACGTCCGCGCCCTGGCGTTCGAAAGCGACTGGCGCAAGGCCGATGCGCAACAACTGCGCATCATCAGCGGCGGGCTGTATCAAGGACTCGACAGCATGGGCGCAGAAACCAACAACAGCGCCCTCGACCTGGACTTCTTCCGTCTGCGCCTGTCAGGGGTGCAAAGCGATAAATTCTTCGACCACTGGCAAGGCGTGCTGTCGGCCGCCTGGTACTGGAGCGACGACACCCTGCCTGACAGCGAACGCGCTGTGTTCGGCGGACAAAACTTCGGCCGCGGCTACCCTGACGACCAGGCATCCGGCGACAAGGGCTGGGGCGCGGCCTACGAAGTGAACTACAGCTTCAACCGCGACGGGAACTGGGTCAGGGTCCTGCAACCTTACGTGGTCCTGGACCGGGCCAAGACCTGGTTCAACCAACTGCCGGTCAAAGGCAGCGACATGTCATCGGCAGCCGTGGGTTTGCGATTTGGCGATGCCAGGTACTACAACATTGCACTCGAGGCGGCCAAACCCATGTCCGATGAGGCACTGGATACCTTCAACCGCAAGCCGCGGTACAGCATCAGTTTCAGTTATCAGTTGTAGGGTGGGTGAGGGATGGGGGCATCTTTTGGAGAATGGTCGGCTGTCAGGCCGCCATCGCTGGCAAGCCAGCTCCCACAGGGTTGGAATGCATCTGGTAGGGATTGGTTGGCTGTCAGGCCGGCATCGCCAGCAGGGCTGGCTCCTACAATTGGATTGGGGGCATCTGGTAGAGAATCGTTGGCTCTCAGGCCGCCATCGCTGGCAAGCCACAGTGGATCCCGGTGTGATCGGGATTTTCGATCACTGAAGATCCCCTGTAGGAGTGAGCCTGCTCGCGATAGCGGTGGATCAGTCAACTCACCTGTTGAATGAGAATCCGCCATCGCGAGCAGGCTCACTCCTACAGTTGGATTGGGGGCATCTGGTAGAGATTGGTTGGCTGTCAGGCCGCCATCGCTGGCAAGCCAGCTCCCACAGAAGAGCAAAAGCAATAGCAGAAGCAGAACACCACCCCACCGCCGTTGCTTCTCACCACTCAACAGGCCGAGCGTTAGCTCGCCTGCAGCTTTTGATCTTGATCCACCCGCCCCCTCGGCAGGCTGAGTGGAGGCGTTTATCCGGGGGTGGGCGCGTAGCGCCGTGCGGCGCAGCCGCACACATCGAGAGGAGGTCGTCGCGAAGCAGACCGGAGGCGATGCCCCCGGATGAATGCCGGAGCGAAGGAACCCCGAGCCTCAGCGAGGGGCCGTACGTACGGGGAGAGACTTTTTGGTTACTTTTGTGTCGTTTGACAAAAGTGACCCGCTGTAAAAGCGGAACCATAAGCCGCCGTTACCGCAGGAATGGATATGTACGCAACCAACCAAGAGCCTGGTCGGCCCAGAGGCCGCCAAGGCCAAGACCGCAATCACCCCTTGACCAAATAAACCTGCGGCAAAGGAAAAAGATTATTCAACGTCTCCAACAACCGCACGTGATAAATCGGCTTGCGAAACAAATCCAGCACCTGCAAACGCAACATGTCACTGACATCGTCCATGTCCGCATGCCCCGACATCACAATCACCGGCAAATGCTGACGCGACGTATGCTCGCGCAACCGCTTGATCAACGACATGCCACTTTCCTCCGGCATGCGCAGATCAGTGATGACCAGCGCAATATCCGGATGCTGCGTCAGCGTTTGCAGCGCCAGCTTGACCGATGTCGCCGTGAAACAAACGAAGCCCTCACCCTCCAGCAACTCCGCCAACTCAAGCACTGCGTCCTCTTCGTCATCGACCAGAAGAAGTTGCTGTCGTGGCGCTGCTGGAGCATTCATAAGGCAACCCTGCATTGGACTGAACGCTGACTTTGGATCACTCGAAACAGGCGCATGGCTGACTGTTACAAAGCAGCCTTGATCGATGTAAAGGTAGTGGAAATGGCGGTCTTGACGCCTGAGCTGAACCCGGCGAGAACCACCGCCACCATGGCCGCAATAATCGCATACTCAATACCCGAAGCACCCTCGGTATCCTTGACCAGCCCCTTGTAGAAAACGAACTCCGATTTGACCTTCTGAACCAGCTTGGAAAAAGGCATGACATGTCTCCTGAAGCACCCGGGTGTTGCACAAGCGCAACATGATTCCCCTATGCCAGCATCAGCATTGTCGGCATTCCCCCTTCCAACAACTGTAACAACGCATTAATACGAAAGTATTAGTCGTTTCGTTGACGTCAAAAAACCCTGCATTTCATCGAATTCTTTAACTTTGCCCAGATATTTCGCTCTGGGTAATGGCGTTTTGCTCTAGCTGCGCTACGGTCAAATAGCGAAATCGTTTTATGTTCATAGCTGCCTGATTGCGAAGTTTTCTCGTTGGAAAGCGAGGCTTTAAGCAGCAGGAAAGGGAGAGCCGTCATGAACAGCCGTTTCATCCTGGGTCTTGCCGGATTGTCTCTGGTGGGTGCGGTCATTGCCGGTTACCTGGGCTTCACACTGACCCGCCAACCCGTCGCCGCGCCCGTTGTGCAAACCGGGACCGATACGACCACCTCCACCGTACAACCGACCGCGCCTGTTGAAGAAGACACCACTCGCCAACCCGTCGTGGTACTGCAACGGGACATCGCGCCGTTTGTACAAATCACCGCCGACGATGTCGCCCTGGAAAAACTTCGTACCGTCCCCGCGGGCAGCCTCACCCAACTTGACCAGGCCATTGGCCGCACGCCTTGGCGCGCCCTTCGCGCCGGCAGTTGGCTGAGCGATGAAAGTTTCGAAGCTGGCAGTAACTTGGCGCGGATGATTCGTCCCGATGAACGCGCTCTGGCCGTCGCCGTAGATGAAGTGATCAACGCCGGGGGTCAACTGACGCCGGGCGATTATGTCGATGTGCTGCTGTTTTTGCGCGGCGACGCCATCAACCTGCAACCGTCGGCGCAACTGGTGGTACCGGCCTTGCGTGTACTGGGCGTGGGCGAGCAAATGGGCTTGACCAACAACGGCCAGCCCGCCAGCCCGGCTCGCAGTAACGACGACAAACTCAGACAGGAACAACAACGCGCTGGCGCCCGCACCGTGCTGCTCGCCGTGCCCGAACAACTGCTCAGCCGCTTGATGCTCGCAGCACAGGCCGGGGTATTGCGCCTGGCGGTGCGCAGCGCCGATGAAAAACGCCTGGCCCGTTACTGGGCCGGCCAGAGCGAATCCCCGGCCAACATCGCCAACGCCAATCGCGAACTGGTGCAGTTCAACCAACTGGCCATGACAGCTCCTCCCAAACCGATCACCAACAGTGGCGCAACCACACCACGCAAGTCCGCTGTGGAAGTGATCCGCGGTAATGAAATCACTCAACAGACCCCCTGAATCGTGCAAGGACGCCTTTTAATGCGCAGACGTTTTACGCCGTTGTTCAACGGCTTGATCTGGGCCACCTTGCTGGGCAGCTTACCGCTGGCGTCAGCAACCGCTGCAACCGGCAGTTGCGCCACGCTCGGCCCATTGCCGGCCGCGCTGGAAGTGGGCGAAGGGCAGCAACAGGAGTTGCAATCGCCCGTAGCGATTACCCGGATCGCCGTGGGTGACCCGAAAATCGCCGATGTGCGGGTCAACGGCAATCAGGCGTTCCTGATCACCGGCGTCGCCTCCGGCACGACCAGCCTGATGGTCTGGACGGCCTGCGCCAGTGCACCCCGCCAAAGCATGGTGTTCGTCCAGGGTCGCGCGACGACGGCCATGACCACCGCACGACAGCTACCCTCCGCTGATCCCTTGCTGCCATCGCAGGTACAGACCGACATTCGCTTCGTCGAAGTCAGCCGCACCAAACTTAAGGAAGCCAGCACGTCGATCTACGGCAAAAGCTCGAACTTCCTGTTCGGCTCCCCCGGCACGGTGCCGAACACCGCGGTGACACCACGGGTATTCCCGCTGCGCAACCTTGACCCGCGCATTGCCGTGCCGAGCATTCCGCTGGCCAATGATATGTACAACATCGTCGCCGGTGGCGGTAACTTCCTCGCGATCATCAATGCCATGGAGGGCAGTGGCTTCGCCTATACCCTGGCTCGGCCAAGCCTGGTGGCGCTCAGCGGCCAGAGCGCAAGCTTCCTGGCGGGCGGTGAAATTCCGATCCCGATTCCCAGCGCCAACAGCGACAGCTATTCCATCGAATACAAGGAATTCGGCATCCGCCTGACGCTCACACCCACTGTGATCGGCAATGACCAGATCGCCCTCAAGGTCGCACCCGAAGTCAGCGAACTGGACTACAACAACGCGGTGACCATCGGCGGCACCACCGTGCCGGCCTTCACCATTCGCCGCACCGACACCAGCATCTCCCTGGCCGACGGTGAGAGCTTCGTCATCAGCGGCTTGATCAGCACGCAAAACACCTCGCAGGTGAACAAGTTTCCGGGGCTGGGCGACATCCCGATCCTCGGTGCGTTCTTCCGCAGTTCCGCAATCAATCGCGAAGAACGGGAACTGCTGATGATCGTCACCCCGCACCTGGTGCAGCCGTTGGCCGTGAATGCACAGTTGCCGTCGCTGCCCGGTGAAAAACTGCGCAACTACGATCCCAACTGGTATCGCCTGTACTTCCTTGAAAACGGCGACTTCGATAAACGCAGCGGGCTATCGCAATGAGCCAGAACCTCAGCCAGACCTTTCTTGCGATCACGCGCAACAGCACCGATCTTGAATGGCTGCAAGGCGCCCTCGCGCCGTTGGGCCAGGTGGTCAGTGCCGGGGGCGGTAGCCTCGACGAACTGCTGGCGCTGGTCGACGTGACCTTCGCCAACCTGGTGTTCGTGGGCCTTGACCGTGAACACGTGGTCGCGCAGTGCGCGTTGATCGAAGGCGCGCTGGAAGCCAAACCGATGCTGGCCATCGTCGCGCTGGGCGACGGCATGGACAACCAACTGGTACTCAATGCCATGCGGGCCGGCGCGCGGGACTTTGTCGCCTATGGTTCACGTTCCAGTGAAGTCGCAGGATTGGTGCGGCGCTTGAGCAAGCGCCTGCCAGCCGTGGCGCCCAGCAACCATTTGGGCGGCCTGACCGTGTTGTATGGCGTGCAGAGCAATGCCGACGGTGCGCTGCTTGCCAATCACATGGCGCAAGTGGTGCAGAAGAGCGGCCAGCAGACGCTGCTGCTCGACCTCGGATTACCCCGCGGCGACAGCCTGGCCTTGCTCGGTCTGGAGAGTTCGTTTCATTTTGGCGATGCCTTGCGTCATGTCCGCCGCCTCGATGCCACGCTGATCGACAGCGCCTTCACCCGCTGCGAAGTCGGCCTGCGCATCCTCGCCTACGCCAACAACGATGAACCGCTGGAACACACCAGCGCTGCCGAGTTGTACATGCTGCTCAGCGCCCTGCGTCAACACTTCCAGCACATCGTGGTGAACCTCACCGGCCAGCCCGACAGTGAAGCCCTGCGCACCTTCGTCAGCCATTGCGACAAGCTGTTGTGGTACACCGACCAGAACGTGCTTGATTGCCGCCGCAACCTGGCGGTGCTCAACCTGTGGCGCGAAAAGGGTGTGAAGCTCGATCACGCCAAACTGCTGGTCGACCGTTATCTGCGCAGCGTGGCGCCGGACTCAGATGCCTTGGGCAAAAGCTTCGGTATGGAAATCATCGCCACCCTGGCCTACTGCCCCGAAGTGCGTCTGAATGCAAAGAACCAGGGTGTGACCCTGTTTGAACTGGCACCCCGGGAAGTCCTCACCCAAAGCCTGCGCACCCTCGGTGAACGCCTGGCCAAACGCTCCGAAAGCCTGGCCAAACCCAAGTCCTGGTTCAGTCGCTTGAGAGGTGTGCAATGAGCGCGGAAAAACTGTTCGGCGCCAGCCCGCGCGCGGTGGCCGGCAATACCGATCATGAAGGCCTGAAACTGGTGCTGCACCGCTACATCATCGATGCCATCGAAGAGTCCGGCAAAAACCTGCTGGAAGGTTCACGGCAAGTGCTGTCGCAGTTCGTCATCGACAAAGTGGCCGAATACATCGCGCGCCTGCACCTGGCGATTTCCCGCTACGAGATGGAGCGCCTGGCCGAAGAAATCGTCGACGAGCTCACCGGTTTCGGCCCGCTGGAAGTGCTGCTGCGTGATTCGGCCGTGACCGAAATTCTGGTCAATGGCCCGCATCGGGTGTTTATCGAGCGTGACGGTGTGCTGCACCAAAGCGATTTGCGTTTCATCGATGCGCACCACGTCGAACGCGTCATGCAACGCATTCTTGCGCCACTGGGACGCAGGCTCGATGAATCATCGCCGATGGTCGATGCGCGCCTGCCGGACGGCAGCCGGGTCAACGCGATCATTCCCCCGATTGCGCTGGACGGCCCTTGCCTGTCGATTCGAAAGTTCCGCCAGGACATGCTCAAGAGCACCGACCTGATGGCCATGCAAACCATCGATCAAGCGATCTACGAATTCCTCCAGGAAGCCGTGGGCAAGCGCTGCAATATCTTGATCAGTGGCGGCACCGGCACCGGCAAGACCACGCTGCTGAACATCCTCAGCCAGTTGATCAACCCCCATGAACGCCTGGTGACCATCGAAGACGTCGCCGAATTGCAACTGGGCCACCCGCACGTGGTGCGCCTGGAAACCCGCCCGCCGAATGCCGAGGGCCATGGCGAGGTGAAGGCCAGCGACCTGATTCGCAACGCCCTGCGGATGCGTCCGGACCGGATCATCCTCGGCGAGATCCGCGGTGTCGAAGTGGTCGACGTACTGACGGCAATGAACACCGGCCACGACGGCTCCATGAGTACCGTGCACGCCAACAATGCCCAGGATGCTTTGCTGCGCCTGGAAACCCTGGTCGGTCTGACGGGCCGCAGCATCGCCGAACGGACCTTGCGCCAGATGATCTGCGCCGCGCTGGACGTGGTGATTCAGTTGACCCGCATGCCCGACGGTCGCCGTTGCGTCAGCGAGGTGGTGGAGGTCATCGGCATCCGCGAAGACGTCTACGTGACCAATACCCTGTTCCGCCTCGACCGACGCAGTGGCTTTGGTTTCCTGCGCGAGGCGCTCAACCCGGCTGGCGACAAATTGCGTCGCGAGTCGACGCTCTCCCCTATCGCGTACTGAAGGCCACGGCATGCTCAAACCGCTGCTGCTCATCGTCGTTTGCCTGGCCTTGCTGGGCCTGTCGGCGCGTTTGCTCTATCGCGGCCTGCGTCAACCCGGCACCCAGCGCGTGCTGGAGCGCTTGAGCCAAGGGCAACCGGAACGGGTGGCGCACAAAACCTCATGGTCGGCGCTGGAGCGGGCCTTCTTGCGCGCAGGTCTCGGGCGCCCGACTGAACGTATCGAACAGTGGCTCGCCCTGTGGGGTCTGCTTGTTTTAGTCGCCGTCGTAGCGGGCGGCTGGATCGGCTTGCTGTTGGCGTTATTGCTGCCGCCCTTGCTCCTGAAAGTGTTTGTCGAATGGCGCTACCAACGCCGGCTAAAGCGCATGATCGAACAATTGCCGCCGCTGCTCGATCACACCGTGCGCAGCCTGAAGTCCGGACGCACCCTGGCCGATGCCGTGCTGGGTGCGATCGATGCCGCCCAGGACCCGCTGAAAAATGCCTTGGGCCGGGTGCAACGCAACGTACAACTGGGCATCAGCCTGCCCGAAGCGGTATCGGACTTCGCCGAACTCTACGACAAAGACGAACTGCGTCTGTTTGCCCTCGGCCTGAAGGTCAACCACCGCTACGGCGGCAACGCCAGCGAATTGCTGGAAAACCTGATCAAGATGATCCGCGAACGCGAACAGGCGGCGCGTCAACTGAGCGCCATGACCGGCGAAACCCGCGTCACGGCGGTGGTCCTGGCGGCGTTGCCGGTCACCGTCGCTGGTTACTTCCTGATCGCCAATCCCAAATACCTGATGACCATGTGGAGCGATGGCTCGGGGCAAATGATGCTGATGGCCGCGCTGGGCTTTCAGGTATTTGGCTGTCTGGCGCTGTGGCGCATGTTGCGTAGCCTATGAACCTGTCATTGCTGTTGAGCTCGCTGCTGTTTCTGTTGGCATCGCTGATGCTGCTGAGTGTCGTGCTGGAACTGCGTCGGCGTGCCCGCCAAGTGGTGCAACGGCTGGACGGTAAAAACCCGGCGGATAACCGCTTCGGCCAATGGCTGCATGCGCTGGGCAACAGTCGTGTGGGCCGGCAAACGGTCAGTCTCGATAACGAAACCCAAACGCTGCTCAACGCCCTCGGCTGGCGCACCGCCCGCAAACGCTCGATCTTCGCGGCGTGCCAAGTGGGGGTTCCGGTGCTGGCACTGGCCCTGAGTGCAATGATCCAGGGGCTGTTCTTCCCGCAGATCGCCAATCCGTGGATTGTCCCGGCATTTGCCGTCGGCATCGGTTATCTGCTGCCAAAACGTCTGCTTGCTGCCGCCGCTCACCGTCGGCGGAAAAAACTGGCGATCGAAATTTCCACCTTCATTCCACTGCTGCGCATTCTGTTTGAGTCGGGCATGGCCGTGGAGCAATCGCTGCGCGTCTTGAGCAACGAAGGCAAACAACTGCTGCCGATTCTGACCCATGAATTACGCCTGGTGCTGACCCGCGTCGACTCCGGCCTGGAACTGGCCGAGGAGCTGAACAAGGCCTCGCGCATGCTCGCGGTGGACGAATTCACTGACACCTGCGTGATCCTGCAACAGCTGATACATCAGGGCGGCGGCGCGATGAAATCCCTGCTGGCGCTCAAGTTATTGCTCGATGATCGGCGCCTGACGCGCCTGCAGGAATACATCTCCAAGATGTCCGCGAAAATGTCCGTCGTGATGATGCTGTTCCTCTTCCCGGCGTTATTGATCGTCCTGGCCGGCCCGGGGCTCACCGCCCTGGCCCGGGCTTTTGCTTCGTAGAGGGATTCTGATGAAAGCACTGATTGCCGGTTTGAGTCTGCTGTTGCTCAGCGGTTGCGCGAGCACCGGTCAAACACCCTGGAGCGCCCTGACCGACTCCGCCAGTTGCAGCAAGCTGAGCTCCGAGCAACAGCTGTCGCTGAACCTGGCCGAGGACATGGCCAAGGAAGGCAAACTGCACGCCAGCCTGGCCAACCTGCAAAGCCTGCCGGACAACCTCGCCGATGTGCGCCTGCGCAAAGCCAAGGTCTACCGATTGCTCGGCCGCAGCGAAGCCGAACCGTTGTACCGCAGCCTGCTCGGCGGTTGCATGGCCGCCGAAGCCGAACACGGCCTGGGCCAACTCGCCGCCGCCAGGGGCGACAACGGCCTGGCGCAGGCCCACTTGCAACGGGCCGCGCGACTGGCGCCCACCGACGAAAAAATCCGAAATGACCTGGGCGTGGTGTACCTCAACCAACTGCGTGTCGAAGATGCCCGATTCGAATTCCTCACCGCCATGGAACTCAAGCAAAGCGACCTGCTGGCCGCGCAGAATCTGGTGACGCTGCTGATCTACCAGGACGACTGGAGCCGCGCTGCCGAACTGGTCAGCCGCCTCGGCCTGAGCCCGGCGCAAGTCACCGAAGCCCAGGCCCGCGCGGAAAAACTCAAGAGCCCGGCCAAACCTGCCGCGACCGCCGCCGCGCAAGTTGCAGCGGTCACCACCGTGCCCCTTCAGTAGGGAGATCCCAGGATGAAATCCACTACCCTCTGCTGCCTCGGCCTCCTGGCCTTGCCACTCAATGCCCACGCTATCGGCCCTGGCCCCGCGTCACCGCAACAACAGGAAACCGAAGGCTGGTTGCAGCTGCAAAGCAGCAATATGGCCGCCTCCCAAAAAACCCAAACCGCCACCGCGACCGAACGGGAACTGGCCATGCAACGCTGGCTCAAGAGCTACCAGCATGAGATTCCGGCGTTTTTTGATCAGGATGCAGGGGGTGCGGTGGACAGTGGGTCGGGGGAATAGCTGCACCTGACAAATCGTGGCGCGGGAGCACGCTCCCTCGCCACAGGATGGGTTGAAATGCATCCCCTGCTGACGATGAACGATAACGCGGCCTACTACGGCGGATCGAGATTATCCAGCGCCCGATTCACCGCCAACTCACCGAGCATGATGATCTGCGCAATGCCCAGCAGCGCATTGCGATGCGGACTG